>NZ_JAUBOR010000008.1:51392-89377 GCF_036700305.1 Microcoleus sp. Z1_A1 | reverse complement strand
ACGCACCATACAAGGGAGCTCGTTACCAACAATAATTCCCTAAAACCAACAATCTCATAGACGGCCGGACTCATATAATTCTGATGAAGCGCCGATTAGATATAATGGAGATTGGGAAGAAGTTGAGGATTTAACAGCACCACAAACCAGCCTACAAAACTTCCCGTCCCAAATAGGGTTGTAAGGCTTCCGGCACTTTTACCGTCCCGTCGGGCTGCTGGTAATTCTCCAAAATAGCCGCCATTGTCCGGCCCACAGCTAAACCCGAACCGTTCAGCGCGTGAACGAATTGAGTGCCTTTTTTACCCGCTTCTTTAAAGCGAATATTTGCCCGCCGCGCCTGAAAATCTGCGACGTTGGAACAACTGGAAATCTCGCGGTATTTGCCCGCAGATGGCAGCCACACCTCTAAATCGTAGGTTTTGGCGGCCGCGAAACCTAAGTCGCCGGTACATAGCGCGATCGCCCGATAAGGCAATTTCAGCGCCTGCAAAACTCCCTCAGCATCCTGCACTAACTTTTCGTGCTCTGCCTCGGAGGTACTCGGATGCACGAGTTTTACCAATTCAACTTTATTAAATTGGTGCAATCGAATTAATCCCCGCGTATCTTTGCCGTAACTGCCAGCTTCCCGGCGAAAACAAGGAGTGTAAGAACAGTGATAAATTGGCAACTGTTCTGCTGTCAAAATTTCACCTCTGTACAAATTGACAACCGGAACTTCGGAAGTAGGAATTAACCACAAATCATCTTGGTCGCACTTGAAACTTTCTTCAGCAAATTTGGGTAATTGACCCGTAGCTGTGAGAGATTCAGTGTTAACTAAAAGTGGGGGAATCACTTCTACATAACCAGCTTTTGTGTGGCGATCGAGCATGAATTGAATAATCGATCTTTCCAGGGCTGCCCCAGCTCCCATTAAGCTCACAAAGCGGGGCTGAGCAATTTTTACCGCCCGTTCAAAGTTGATAATTCCTAATTTTTCGCCGATTTCCCAGTGCGGTAAAATACCGGGATTTTGGGGTATATATTCGTCTCCCCAGCGCCGGATTTCGACGTTTTCCTCTTCATTTTTGCCGATCGGCGTTGAGGAACCAGGCAAGTTTGGCAGTGGCAGCAATAAAGCTTCTATTTGAGCTTTTATGTCTTTTTCCTGTGCTTGCAGTTCGTTCGACTCGGTGCCGACGGCGTTGCCTTCTGCCTGCAGTTCCTGAATTTCGGGAGATTCGAGGGGTAAACCCGATTTTCTTTTTTGACCGATGAGTTTGGCAATTTCGTTGCTGCGGGCTTGTAGTTGCGATCGCTTGCCTTCCAACTCCCGCTGCTGTTTGTCTAATTGCAAAATCGGCTCGATTTCATAGTTACCTCCGCGCAGGTTGAGGCTTTCTTGCACGGCTTGCGGGTTGTCTCGGATTAATTTGAGGTCTAGCACAGATTTATTCTAAATCTTAAATTTTATCGGACTTGCGCTCAGAAACCCGGTTTCTGGGAAAATATTGGCTTTGGCAAGGATAAATCTAGGAATCAACGGGGTTTCTGAGGATTCCTGCGCCTGTCCTATCTTAGATTAACAGGGACAATACGGTCTAAAGTACAAGCTTTGTTAATCATTTACAGCCTTGATTATAAGTTATTGTCATTAAATAATCGTCGTTGGTGTCACCCATCAGGGGTGACACCCCACAAATCATGCTATACTGAGCACATTAGTAGATGCACCCTGATAATTTTCTACCCCAGCCAGCGATGGCAGGGGTTTTTTGTTGTCGCACCGAAAAGAAAACCCCAGAAGGGGTTTGCTACCCGGATGTGGCGCGCGGGGATGGTTTCCCTCGATCCAATGCTGCGCCCGCATCCGAAAATTAGTCGATCGCGCGCGCACTACTTCGACAACAGGCTATATATAGGCTATGGTGCGCGAAGAATTCCCAGCATCATCGAAATCTGGCGGGAGTTTTAATTGGATCGAAAAATGCGATCGACAAATCACCTATTCTGTTTCCTAGAAATATTTGCCAGCGAAGGCGGCATTCAATCCTACGTTAAAGATATTCTCAAAGCTTACCAGTCAATAACCGCAGGGACAAACTCGCCCCCGCAAGCTGAAGTTTTGCTGTTGCGAGATTCCGAAGACTGCAACAATCCTTACAACTCAAAAAATCTGAAATTTTATTATCTCAAAACCGAGAATCTCTGGTTTGGTCGTCTTAATTTTGCTACAGTATTACTAACTCGATTGCTGCAAAAACGACCGCAGCGGGTTTTTTGCGGTCACATCAAACTCGCACCGCTAATTCAAACTTTATGCCCGCCACTGGGAATTCCCTACACAATTTTAACTTATGGCAAGGAAGTTTGGGAACCGCTTCCGCCTAAATATCAAACAGCAATGAGACAAGCTGACAGTATTTGGACTATTAGCAGGTACACGCGCGATTCCCTACGGGATAGCTTCGCCGCGCGTACTTGCGAAATTAACAATTTAAATCACGAAAAATTCCAAATAGTGCCTTGTACGGTAGATGAAAATATATTTACCACTGGGCCGAAGCCACAGGATTTATTAGAGCAGTACAATTTGGTTGGTGCTAAAATATTGATGACTGTAGCCAGATTGCGATCGACGGATATTTACAAAGGCGTCGATGTCACAATTCAAGCTTTGCCACAAATAGCAAAAACGTTTCCCAATGTGAAATACTTAGTTATTGGACGGGGAGACGATCGATCTAGATTAGCCAAACTCGCTGATGATTTGGGAGTTAGCGAAAGAGTAATATTTGCGGGTTTTGTAGCGACAGAAAAATTACCAGCATATTACCAGTTAGCCGATGCTTATGTAATGCCATCCCAGGAAGGGTTCGGTATAGTTTATTTGGAAGCGCTGGCTTGCGGAGTACCCGTGCTGGCGGGAGACGCGGACGGGTCGGCAGATCCGCTGCAAGATGGTAAACTGGGGTGGCGAGTTCCTCACCGAGATTCGGCAGCAGTAGCGGTTGCTTGTGTGGAAATGCTGCGAGGAGAGGATAAAAGGTGCGATCGCCATTGGTTGAGGGAACAAACCCTGGCAAGATTTAGTTTTGAATCCCTTTGTCAATCCTTACTAGGAATTTTTCAACCCTCTGACTCAGATCAGCTTATGCCGTAGAGAGCGGTTTCTGGGTGTACAATGGGAAAATTAACTCGATCGACCGCCTGAATTTCTGAGTAGGATAGAGTTATGCCTACCTGCAAAGACACCCAAGGAGACCACCGTGAACCAAGGCACCCCCAAAATATCTTTCAAGCTACCCCGTATTAGCAATTGGCTGATACTGCTGGGCATCGCGTATTTGTTGGTGTCTATTGGTTTGGGTTGGATAGTTAAATCAGTGTTGATTTTAGTAGCTTTTTTGTTGCTGACGCCTGTGGTTGCATTTTTCGCGCTTCAGTGGTGGCTGAAAAGCAATTTAATTGAGGACAAGTGTCCAGTTTGTCAATACGAATTTACAGCCTTAAATCAAACTCAGCTTCAGTGTGCCAACTGTGGCGAACCTCTGAAAATAGAGGAAGGTCATTTTAGTCGCTTGACACCGCCCGGTACGATCGATGTTACCGCAGTTGAAGTATCATCGGTTCAACAGTTAGAAGAATAGTTAGTTGTTATTGGTTATTGGTTATTTGTTACTTGTTACTTGTCAGTAGTTTTTGGTTGTTAGTTGTTAAGTTCTTAGTTGTTGGCTCTAATAACCAATAACCAATAACCAATAACTAACAACCAATTCCCAAAATTACTTTTCCAAGCGCACTGCATACCACTGCAAAAAATTTCCAGGCCCGACATCTAATTCACAATAAGTATCAATCAAATACTTGGCTTGATCTTCCACGCCAGATATTTTATTCACCTCCTGCGGCAAATCTTCGTGTTTCTCGGTTAAGACGGCTTTCAGCTTTTCTAACAGTTCCGCCGCCGTCAAAAACTGCTCTGGCTGGTTTGTTTCTAACACCACAAAAGTGTCTTCGTCATACAGTGACATAGTTTCAAAGGTTGAGGTTAATTATTTCTAAAGTTTCGTAAACTTAAGCGATCGAAAGTATAAACTCTTAATTACAATTTTTCAGCCCCGGCTCGATCGTGTTACAATTGAACAACATCAGAATTCCTAGCGGATTACCGTTATTAACTTACTTGTTAACTTACTTGTTAACCGAGTTGTCAACAGATCCGACACAGCATTTCTGAGGAGATTTGTCAAGTGCAAATTTGTCAAGTGTCAAATTGTCAAGAAATATTCGATCGGCTGTATCTAATTATAACTGGCACTATACATTCCCATGATCACATCTTCCACTTCAACCCCTGTTGCGCGCAAACCCTCTAAATCAGAAGGTCTGAAAGAACGCAGCAACTATTTACGAGAACCCGTTGCGACTGAACTGTTACAAGAAACTACCCACTTCACCGAAGAGGGGATTCAGATTCTCAAATTTCACGGCTCGTACCAGCAAGACAACCGCGACAATCGAGTTAAAGGACAAGAAAAAGACTATCAGTTCATGCTCCGCACCCGCAATCCCGGCGGGTTCACTCCGCCGCAATTATACCTAGCCCTAGACAAGCTATCTGAAGAATACGGCAACCACACGATCCGCGTTACAACGCGCCAAGGTTTCCAACTGCACGGCGTGTTGAAAAAAAATCTTAAAGTAGTGTTTTCCTCAATTATTAAAAATATGGGGTCAACCTTGGGAGCTTGCGGCGACTTGAACCGCAACGTCATGGCACCGCCAGCACCGTACAAAAATCGCCCAGAATACCAGTATGCGCTGCAATACGCCAACAATGTAGCCGATTTGCTGACACCGCAAACCGGTGCTTATTACGAAATTTGGTTGGACGGCGAAAAAGCTGTTTCAGCCGAGGAAGACCCCGCAGTCAAGGCCGCGAGACAGAAAAACGGCAACGGCACAATCTTTAGCGACGACAAAGAAGAACCGATTTACGGCAGCCATTATATGCCGCGCAAGTTCAAGTGTTCCGTTACCGTGCCGGGAGACAATTCAATTGACTTGTACTCTCAGGATTTGAGCTTGGTGGTAATTACCAATGAAGCTGGCGAGTTGCAAGGTTTTGACGTGTTTGCTGGCGGCGGTTTGGGCCGTACTCACAACAAAGAAGAGACTTTTGCGCGGGTTGCGGATGAGATTTGCTATGTGGCCAAGGACGATGTTTACGATTTGGTCAAGGCAATTGTAGCAACCCAGAGAGATTACGGCGATCGCACAGACAGACGGCACGCGCGGCTGAAATACCTGATTAACGACAAAGGCGTACAGTGGTTCCGCGAAAAAGTAGCCGAATATTTTGGCAAGCCGCTAGAAGCCTTTAAACCGCTGCCAGAGTGGAAGTATTTGGATTTCTTGGGCTGGCACGAACAAGGAGACGGCAAACTGTTTGTCGGCATTTCCGTGGATAATGGCCGGATCAAGGATGAAGGTTCATTTCAGCTAAAAACAGCTTTGCGGGAAATCGTGCAGAAGTACAACTTGCCGATACTGGCGACGCCACACCAAAACGTGCTGATTTACGATGTTTCGCCGGATGTTAAAGAAGAAATTCAGGGAATACTCCATCGATGCGGCATTCAGCGAGAAACTGATCTCGACCCCCTAGTGCGCTATGGGATGGCGTGTCCAGCAATGCCGACTTGCGGGTTAGCGATTACCGAGTCTGAGCGCGTGATTCCCAGCATTTTAGAGCGAATTCGGGCACTTTTGACCAAAGTTGGCTTGGCAGACGAGCATTTTGTGGTGCGGATGACTGGTTGCCCAAATGGATGCGCCCGTCCTTATATGGCAGAATTGGGGTTTGTCGGGAGTTCCCCGGAATCCTACCAGATTTGGCTGGGCGGTTCTCCCGACCAAACGCGGCTGGCAAAACCCATTGAGGAAAAGCTGCACGTCAAGGATTTTGAAGCTTTTCTGGAGCCGATTTTTGTTTATTTCAAGCAAAAACGGCAACTGAGCGAGAGTTTTGGCAATTTTTGCGATCGCGTCGGGTTAGAATCTATCCGTCAATTTGTAACCAACTACCAATCTGCTGACTCGATGACAACTGAGATAAATGAATTAGAAGTTACGTCTAGTAACGGCGATGAAAACGAGACTGCCACTGCTGGCGGCGGCAAAGTCCGCCGTCGAATTAGCGTCCGCGATGAAATCTACAACGAGCTCAAGGAAGAAGCAGCCCGTCAGGGCAAGCCGATCACGCAGCTAGCTACAGAAGCGATTTCCACTTATTTAAAGAAGATTAAGGAGGAAGGATAAGCCGATTTTCGATAGTATTCAATAGACTTCTGGCAAAAGTAATATAAAGGCAGAGCATTTGCAGAAAAAAACTTGAATTTGTAAAATAATTCCGGTTGTAGATGCTTTGCCTTTATAGTTTTTTGAACAATTGAAACTCCCCCTGCCTATCCCCTCTCATTCTCTCTTCCTCTGCGTTCTCTGCGTTCTCTGCGGTTAAATAAAAAAAATCTCTAATAGAAAACGAACAATCCCAATTCAATGCCTCAACTACAAAGATTAGCAGTTACAGCAGCTCAAATTTGCGATCGCCAAATCGACCTAACTAGAGAACAACAGCATTATTTAAATCGAGTGCTACGTTTGCAACCGGGCGATCGATTTATTGCAATGGACGGCCGGGGACACTGGTGGTTAGCAGTCTTAGAAGCCCAGGAAAGCGGGTTATTTGCCTCGATAGCAGAGGAGATTGCGGTGGACAGGGAGCTACCCGTGGCAGTAACTTTGATGGCTGCATTGCCCAAGGGAAACGCCTTTGACGAGGTTGTGAGACAGGGGACGGAGTTGGGTGTGGCAAGTATTGTGCCCGTAACGAGCGATCGAACTTTGCTCAAACCAAGCGATCAAAAAGTCGATCGGTGGAGAAGAATTGCTGCGGAGGCGGCGGAACAGTCGGAACGTCAACTTGTGCCGACTATTTTCGAGCCGATTTCGTTTGATTTTGCTGTGAAAAATTGCGGTCAAAAATATCGATTTATTTGTGTTGCTCGCGGGGAAAATCGGCATTTGTGGGATTGTTTGTTGGGTAATTTAGAACCCCCCCAGCCCCCCTTGGTAAGGGGGGAGCAAGAATTAGAACCCCATTTTGTAGGGGCGGTGTCCCCGTGCCCGCCCCCTGGGGGAGAATTATCGATAGTAATAGCAACGGGCCCGGAGGGTGGATGGACTGAGGGTGAGGTGGAAAGGGCGATCGAATTTGGTTTTGAAGCTGTTTCTTTGGGGAGTAGAATTCTGAGAGCGGTGACAGCTCCGATTGTGGCTTTGTCTTTAGTTGGCGCGGCCTTTGAGAAGTGCTAATATCCACCAAGCCGATCGGAGACTTGATGGGTTTGGCGATCGCAGTTAAAATGTAAATAGATAATTATCAGAGGAGTAATATGTTACAGTCAGTAGAGGGGATATACCGAAATGGCAAAATTGAGTTATTGGAAATGCCTGCCGACATAGAAGAAGCGCAAGTTATTGTTACTTTTATGCCAAAATTAGGGTTAGTAAACTTGCAATCTCGCGGTATCAACCAGGAAGAAGCAGCAGATTTACGGGTTCGGTTGAGTAGATTTGCTCCTGATTGGGAACTACCGGAGATGGATGCTTACGATGCCTTATAGTCGCGGTGATGTGGTTTTGGTTTTGTTTCCCAGCTCGGATTTGCGTACTGCGAAACGCCGTCGAGCTTTGATAGTTCAAGCTAATAATCTGGGGACTGGTTTAGGGCAAACAATTACGGCAATGATTACTAGCAACTTAGCCCGTTCAGGACACCCAAGCCGGGTTTTTGTTTCCCTAGCAACACCGGAAGGGCAGCAAACGGGATTGCTAGCTGACTCGGTAATTATGACAGACAATCTTGTGACTCTTCTAGAAGTTGAAATCGATCGCAAAATTGGTATTTTGTCGGATATGGTGGCAGTGGATGCAGCACTCAAGCACACTTTTGGAATCTGATAAAAAAGGCGTTTTAATTCAGTAAGCTGTTGTGCATTTAAATAGAATGTCAAAAAACAATCTAATTCTTGTGGGGTGGGCCGTCTAGCCGGGTGCATCTCACTTTGGCGAATATGTCGCAAAAGGGTTAAAATGGAAAAGCTAGTAAAATTGCCAAAAAATATGAGGTAAAGAAAATGACACCCTCAGACCAAGAACAGCTAAAAGCCTACTTAAAAGCGGCAGCATCCATTCTTTACAGAAATACAGATCCAACGCCTGTTAGAAAGTTTTGACAGCATAGAAAAATCTCTCCGTCAGAAAATGCTAGAACAAGTGGGACCAGAACTAGGTAGCTTTTTTTTTCAGCAGTATCAGGGATTCAAACAGGAAAATCCAGAAAAAGAAAATCAATAGTCGGTTCGCTCGAAATTACAGACAATCAAGCGAAATATTTTGGATTGAAAGCGTATAGTCAATTCAGTCCAATGATGGAAAAATGCTGTCTTTTAATCAGTGCCAACGAATCTTATCAAATGGCAGAAAAAGATTTAGAAATTTTCACGGGGGTCAAAGTCTCTCATAGTACATTACACAGATTAGTCAAACGACAAGAATTTGAATTACCTACATCTAAACAAGGAGTCCAAGAAATTACATTAGATGGCGGGAAAGTCAGGCTACGCAACGAAACCAAAGGCGAGGGGTGTTATTGGAAAGACTATAAAGCCATTTGTTTAGATAATGTTTATTCGGGAGCATTTTTTCAAAATAATCAAGATTTAATTGATTGGACTAATAGCCAAAAATTACTACATCCTATGTATTGTTTAGGAGATGGTCATGCCGGAATTTGGAACATATTTAAAGAAATAGGAGATACTGAACAAAGACAAGAAATCTTAGATTGGTATCATCTGAAAGAAAATCTTTACAAGGTAGGAGGTTCGCTAAAACGTTTAAAGTTAGCAGAAAATATGTTGTGGCAAGGTAAAATAGATGAAGTTATCAATCTATTTAAAGAGATGACAAAAAAAGGATTTAAAATATTTTGTAACTATTTAGAGACCCATCGCTGCCGAATAGTCAACTACCAATACTATAAAGAGGAGTCCATAAGTTCGATTGGTTCGGGAACAGTTGAATCAATTATTAAACGAATTGGGTTCAGGGTGAAAATATCAGGAGCGCAATGGAAAATTGAGAGCGTTCCCTCTATCCTTTCTCTTCGCTGTGCTTATCTCAACGGTCAACTTTCAATTTGATGTATTTGCCAAAGTGAGATGCACCCGTCTAGCCCGCCCTGAATATGCAATTTAAATGCGTGACAGCTTAAATATAAAAAAATACTTAAATTAATCAAATCCACTCTGTCTCGTGTTAAGAGGAATTATCAGATAAATGGGTTGACGAGTCATGAAAATAGAGTTGAGGAAAGGTCGATCGCGCTTTTGGTCGATTCCCTACGGGATAGCTTCGCTTCACGCGCTTGTAGCAATTTTCAGTACAACATCAGTTTCTGCACAATCTCCGAGCTTTCCCATTGCTCAACAGATTAATTGCGATCGCCCGCAAGGAGATGTGCAAGTCAGAGCTTGTATTCGGTTGAATTACGAAGCCTCGGATAAACGACTGAACGAGATTTACAAACAACTGATTTCCCAATTGAGCGGCGAAGAGCGGGCGCAACTTTCCGAAGCACAATTAGGGTGGATTCAGTTAAGAGATAAAACCTGTGAATTTGAAGTTTATAAAAATCGTGGCGGTACGGGTTATGGAGGTTTCCTCAATGAATGTTTGGATCGCATGACGAAACAGCGCACTGCGGAATTAGAAAAGTATTTAAAACAGAGATAGAATAGGAAGTACAGCGTACAATACCTGACAACAATAAATAGAAACAAGTATTTATGAAAACCCGATCGCCCTTCCCCCTCACCCTCACCCTCATCTCAGCAATTGTCACCACCACCGTCCCAGCAGTTTTCGCCCAGCGACAGCCATCAGCCAACGAAATATACATCGATAAAAATTGCCAGAGCAACCAGCAATTACCGCAACTTGAAAGATTCACTATCTTTAGCAGAAACGAATTTACAACTAACGGTCAAAACTATTGGTTCTACGCCGCCCGCTATCTAGACGGATCCGTGCTTTTCTGTACCTCACAACCCAACTTCAACCAACCTAAACCTCTAACAGCAAAACAAATACAATCCCAATTTATTGACAAAATAGTCCGAGACCCCAACAACAAAACAGCCTTTATCATCGCAGTCAGAAACGGAAATGGCCTCGATGTACCCATGACCAATTACGGCTTAGAATTGAGCAATGTCGATCGACCAAAACTCACATCCCTTTCCCTCCTACAGCAGCGGGGAACCCTCAAAGACGGCGACAAGAGCGAACACACCTTTCAAGGACGCGCAGGTCAATCTATGACGATCGACCTCAAAAGCAGAGCATTCGACCACAACATAACACTGTTCGACACCAGCGGCAAAAATATTGCCCAAAAAACAGGCAACTCCCAGAATCGCCGAGAGTCTCAACTCACCGTAAAATTGCCTAGTAACGGCACTTATAAAATAGTTGTTAAAGGAGGCGATCGCACAAGCAAAGGTACTTACACATTAAGCGTTAATTCCAATCAGCTTTAACTCAATTTAAACCAAGTGCTAAGCAAACTCAAAAACAGGTGTTTTAATCACCCTAATAGGCTTTCTCTCTTCCCAAATCATCTTTTGCAACTGTTCCACAGTTTCAGGTGAAAAAAAGCGATCTCCCGTTTCCACACACACTCTAGCAGGAACATTTTCAATGATAATAAACTTACCATTGACTTCAAGCGTGTAAGTTACTTTTTGTTCCACCATTGTTTCTTTCCGGCATATCATATCTATAAGTTAACACAACAGCAAAATTTTTTAACCAGTGGCGAAACCACCCAAACATCAGCCAAGATAGAAACAACGCCATTCCCCCAATCGCCATGACAGACATCAAAGAAATAGTCGCCGCCCTCGATGGTAAAGAATACAAACAAGCTGCCCAACTCATCAAAAAACTACAAAAAGACTCCCCCGAAAATCCGTGGGTACAATACTATATCGCCCGCTACTACGAACTCACCAACAAGCTCGAAAAAGCCCAAACAACCTACAAACAAATACTCCGCGACATCACCAACCCCAAAATCGTCTCCCAGACCCGCCAAGCTATTCAACGGATTGAAACCGCACAACAAAACCTCCGCCAACAAGCCATAGAAACTGCTAAAAACGACCCCAGCAACCTCGAACCCGGACTCCTCATCCTCGAACCCGTGAGTCCCGAAAACAAAGCCGCAGTCGTACAAAATATCAGCAGAATCTTTAAAATCGACGCCTACACCACCCGGATGCAAATCCAAAGCCGCGGCTGGAGACTCTACAAAACTGGCCCCATCGCCGAACTGCGAATTTACGGTCAAGAACTCCTCAACGCCGGCATTCCCGTATTTTGGGCAACCTTAAGCGATATTCAAAAAATCCAAATCTTCCGAGTGCAACACTTCCAGTCTCTCTCTTCTCCAGCCGTTGTTTGCAAAGATAAACTCTCACGACTCGGTGCGATCGAATTTAGCTGGTCAGAAGTTACCCAAAGAGTAGAAGGCTTGTTGCCGATGTTCATCGAAGTCATGGACTACTCGCCCAACCGAAGAAAGGATCAATTTCGCCACAGAGAAATCCGGCAAGATTACGCTCAAATCTGTGACTTACACATTCCCAGCAGAAACTGCATTCTGCGAATTTGCGACCAAAGTTACGAATTTCAACAAGGAGTTGACTTTACCAAAGTTTCAGCCGAACTTCCCACTTCACCGAACCCGAAAAACAAAACATCGACAGTCAAAAACTCTCAACAAATTCCTCAAAGTACCACCAGAATTAACTGGAATAACTTATTGGAAATATTCGATCGCCAGCTTGACGTTACAGTTTGGTCAGAATTTACGCCCTTTGCCGAGACAGTGCTCGATTACACTAATATGTTGAGCAAGATCGAATCTCATATAGAAGTCGAGCGCAAATCCGAAACTCCTTGGGACTCAGCTTTTCAGCTATACAGCGGATTAGCCTTCCTCAGAAACTCAGAAAATAGGGAATAGAACAAATAGTTAAAATTAAAAATGAGCAATCCCATTTTTAAATTGTTAACGCCAGCATTGGGAATTATCCCATGCCCAATTCCCTATTATCAATTCCCAATTTCCTACTTCGTTTTCACCTGACGAGCCATTTCCCGGAAATTGTTCATGCTGGGGCCAGGGCTCCGACGACTTCCAGTTGGTGTCGGCATTAAATTATTAGGAGCAAAAGTCCGATTCGGTTCAGCTTGACTCGGCACTTTGCCGTTAGTTGCTGCAACCGCAGGTACCTTCGCAGGTTCGGGAGTATTAGCAGGAACGCTAGCGACTGGTTCCTTGTCTTTCTTAGACTTTTTCTCTACCTTAGCCTTCTTAGCAGGTTCAGACTTCTCAGACTTCTCAGACTTAACAGGCTCAACTTTTGCCGGTGCGATCGCAACAGGCTCAGCCTTCGCAGGCGCAACTTTTGCTGGTTCCTTCGTTCCAGATTCGCCCAAATCTAGGAAATATTCAGACTTTTTCAAGCCCAATAGTCTGCCGAAAAAGCCGAAAATACCGCCGAAGAAATTTTTGATAAAACCAAACATTAGACTTACTCCTTTTGTTCTTTTAGAGAAATTTTTACAAGCTTGTCAACAAAATTAGACTACGAGGTAAGGCAACTTTTGTCTACATTTCTTAATCAAAATTTACATTTTGCTGTATCTAAGCTAGCTCATCAAAGCAAATTTTAGGTATAAATACTCGCACTGCTTTGCACTTATTTACAAAGTATCTCAGAATTTGTTAGGGATTCCCACTCATTGTCGATCGTACCTCGATCCGATTCGCTAGCTGTCCTAGTACGGGTAAAACTCCCTAGGGGAGTGATTTATGCTGTAATTAGCAAGCAATTTTCTTTTCAAATGAACAGTTCGCTCGATCGCAATCCCGTCATCCTGATACACGGCATCTGGGACACAAAGATGATTTTCAGCAAAATGTCCGCCCGCCTCACCGAACTTGGATGGTCAGTCCACAGCCTCAACCTCACCCCCAACGACGGTAGCCTCGGCCTCGACTTACTCGCCAAGCAACTCGCAGACTACATCTCTGAAACCTTCGACCCAGAACAATCTTTAGACATAGTAGGCTACAGCATGGGCGGCATCGTCAGCCGCTACTACGTCCAGCGACTCGGAGGAATCAACCGCGTACAGCGTTTCATCACCCTCTCTTCCCCCCACCACGGCACCCTCACCGCCTATTCCCTACGCCTACCAGGATACCTGGATATGCGCCCCGATAGTGGCTTGCTGCGCGATTTAAATCAAGATGTGACAATGCTCAAACGCATAAACTTTACATCAATGTGGACGCCATTTGACATAATGATTGTACCGGCGAACAGCTCCCAAATGCCAGTAGGTAAAGAAGTTAAAGTCAACGTTTTGCTGCACCGCCAAATGGTGACAGAACCCCTAAGTATTAACGCAATAGTTGAAGAACTCAAAGCACCTATAGAAAATAAAATTCCCACTTAAAAATGAATAGCAATTTCAGCCGCAACCCAGTCTTGCTAATTCACGGAATCTTCAGAAAATCGGGAATTTTTCACAAAATGTCTGCCTACCTGACCCAACTGGGATGGTCAGTCTACACCCTCAATCTCTCGCCCCATTGGGGCAACGCCAGCATAGACGAATTAGCCCAACAAATAGCAGATTATATAGACAAAACCTTTGCGCCCGAACAGCATCTAGATATAGTAGGATTGAGCATGGGCGGTTTAGTAACTCGCTACTACCTGCAAAGGTTAGGCGGCATTAACAGAGTGCAGCGCTTTATTGCCATATCTTCTCCTCACAGCGGTACTTGGATGGCTTACACTCTCTGGGGAAAAGGCTGTATCCAAATGCGTCCCGGCAGTGCTTTTCTGGAAGATTTAAATCGAGATTCTGCCTTGTTGGAAAAGCTCAATTTTACTTCGATTTGGACAGATTGGGATTTCATCATCGTACCGGCTTCTAGTTCCCAAATATCTGTTGCCAAAGAAGTAAAATTGTCGGTTTTTGCCCATGCCATGATGGCGAGGCATTCCAGCAGTTTAAAAGCGGTCGCTGAAGCACTGTCAGAACCATTAAAGATTGATAAATAGCTGGCTGTAAAGTAAAACGCTCTGCTTTGAAAACCTCGATTTTTTTTTTAAAAGTAGGGGTTCGGTCTTCGGTATTTTCGAGTCTAGCTAGACGGATTTAAAATTTATTGATATAATCTTAATTGACACCCATAAAATCAACAATTATGATCGTCCTGCCAAAACTGGAAAAGCTGCGAGACACTCTGCCTATAGAAGGAGCCGTTCGCATTGAATTAGTGGAAGGAATACCGATTTTTCGAGCCTCTACAACAGTCAAAAATCGCATAGAAGAACTGTTGGAAAAACAACAAAATTTGCAACTCAATCCCGAAGAAGACCAAGAACTGAATCTTTACGAAGAAATCGACGATTACCTCAGTTTTGTCAATCGAACTGTCCGCAATCTTTTCTTGGGCCAGATTCAGCCTACAGTATAGAAATGTCAGCTCGCCGTCAAATTCCTGAGAATATCCAAAATCAAGTTCGTCAGAGAGCAAACTGTCTGTGTGAATATTGCCATGCTTCCGAACAATGGCAGTATGTAGAGTTTACGATCGAGCACATCATTCCTCTCACTAAAAAAGGGAGTAACAATATTGACAATTTGGCACTAGCTTGCTTTCATTGCAACCGTCAAAAATCCGATAAAACTACAGCCATAGATACCCAGTCGAGTGTAGAAGTACCATTGTTTAATCCCAGACTAGATACCTGGAACGAACATTTTATTTGGTCGGCGGATGGATTATCAATAGTTGGTTTAACTACAATTGGACGAGCTACAGTTACAGCATTAGTCTTAAATCGAGAAAGAGTTATTAATATTCGTACTGCTGACAAAGCTATAGGGCGACATCCACCAGCAGGTGATTTGATTCAATCCGAAAGTTGATATGCTGCAACTGGTTGTTATTTCGCGCAGCAATCAAACAGCATCGCCAACTTCAGCGTATTCGCTGCGACCAAAAATTGCTTCAGCTTCACAATAATACTTGAACTCAAGTATATTGTGGAAAGGATCTTCTAAGAAGAAAGTACGGTGTTCTGTAGGCAAACCGACAAATCGCCGTCTCGGTTCTTGATAGAAATTTAACTTGTTTTGCTGGGCTTTTTCTAGCAACGCTTCCCAGTCAGCTTCGGAAGTAAAAATTAACCCAAAATGCCGGGGGTAGATGCCTCGCTGAGGCGTCAAAGGTTCGTGGCTGACGTGGGCGACAATTTGATGGCCGCACAAGCCCATAATCGCAGAATTTGGCGATTCGCGACCTAGGTCGCAGCCGAGCCCGTCTACGTAGAACGCTTTGGTTTGGGCAATATCGGTCACGGGAAAGGCAAGATGAAATAAGACTTGGTTCATGGAGGTACTAAATGCCGAATTCAGAATTGTTCTTTAATTATTTATCTTGGTCTAATCCTTGGTTGGTGGCGATCGCCCTAAATACATTTTTACTCACGATCGCCACCATTGCTCCTAAAAAATTGCTCACTCCTGCTGGGCAATTTCACGGCTGGGTATTGGGCGTCCTCATCTGGGGCTGTTTGGGATGGCAAGGCTATGCTGTCGTGATGTTTTACTTTCTTGTCGGATCGGGAGTTACGCGCATCGGCAAAGCCCAAAAAGAAGCAGAAGGCATAGCCGAAAAGCGTTCAGGCGCCAGAGGCCCAGAAAATGTCTGGGGTTCGGCTTTAACCGCTACTCTTTGCGCTTTGGGAGTTTTGGCATTATCTATTTTAGGAGATACAGGCGAGATGTCTGTTTTAGGAGAGACAGGCAAGATGTCTGTTTTAGCAGACACAGGCAAGATGCCTGTGCCACAAGATGCTATTTCCCTGTTATTGCTGGGTTACGCGGCGAGTTTTTGCACCAAACTTTCCGATACCTGCGCCAGCGAAATCGGCAAAGCTTACGGGAAGCGGACTTTTTTGATTACCAGCTTGCAACCTGTACCCAGGGGTACGGAAGGGGCAGTAAGTTTGGAAGGAACGATCGCAGGTATTGTCGGCTCAATTTTGATTGCGCTTTTGAGTTGGGCCGTCGGTTTAATTGACTTGACAGGAATTGTTTTTTGTGTTATTGCGGCTTTTATTGCCACGAACATCGAGAGCGTGATTGGGGCGACGGTGCAATCAAAGTTTGAGTGGCTGACCAACGAGGTGGTAAATTTTTTTAATACACTCATAGGAGCGATCGTAGCGATTATTTTAGCGGCGACATGGAGAGCTTTTTTAACTTAGTTAATCCGGGACGCATTCGCGGCCCAATCAACTTGGTTTTTTACGACAATTCCAACGATTAATATTATGTCCGGTCGATTACCCCTAATACGGTAGGGGCGGGTTCAGGAAAAATATCTGCCAATAATTGACAATCTCAAAAACCCGCCATTTTAATCGCGGTCACTCGATCGGACATGATATAACGCAGTATTTTTGGAAAAAAAGTCGCTCGCGCCGTCCAGGGCTATTAGCTATTAATCATTAGTCATTAGTCTCAAGCAATCAACTCATGACTAATGATTAATAGTTAATCAAACTAAGCGTCGTCTTGCGGCCCAAAAACCATTTGTAAAATCATCGTCGGTTCGCCCCGCTTGTGATAGCGATCGGCCCAATTGCGAATAATTTCATCTAATTCCTCAAGGGCTTGGTCGAGCCGTTCCGGCGGAATATCCAAAGTCTCCATAATTCGCATCACCTTCGGTTGTTTTTCCGCCCAATCCTTCATCAGCCGGAAATATCTAGCCGTATCCTCAACCATAGTAAATGTCCGCTCTTCCTGCTCTGCCGGAGAGTAAGTAGCGCGGGTGAGGGCATAAAACGGCATTCCCCAAGGAGAATCAATGCGAGTTACTGTCCCAGAATAGATCAAGCGCCGCTTAATGTGTTCTGCTAGAGCTTCGCTCAAAGGCATTCGCCTTTCTGGAGACATATCTTCTTGCGATCGCCTGTGCAGAAACTCAATCAACTCCATAAACTGAAAAGAATTGATCAGTTGAGCATCCGGCGGATTCGGAGGAATCTTGCCTTCGAGATATTTTTTTTCATCTACAGTCAAATTGTTTCCCGGAATGCGAGGGCGTCCCGGCATCCAACCATACTGTTCCAGCCAGACATAAGGAAACTGAATCAAATATCTAGGTTCTTGCGAACCCAACATTTTCAGCAATTTTCCCTGAGTCAGAGCTTCCTGGACTTCTTCAACAATCACCTTCACCCGTTTAGGCTCAATGTGATGCAAGTGTCCGGTCATCCGCAGGTTGTTTTTTTCCTCAATATAAGTCATATAAATGGCACACTTAGCCGCCGTTGCGGCCGCGTCTAGAAACGCCCCGTGCCTGTGCCCACTGGTTCTCATGGCGCTAAACGCCAGATATAGCATGATCTGATCCATTGCACTAGGGCTGAGGCTTTTGACCAGATCTAAAGAGTCATTTTTCATCACTATCCCCGAAATAGCCAAATTAGGAGGCATTTTGTCATCCTCCATTAAATTATTGCGAGAGCGCCGAATCAAGCATAGCCGACTGTTGCCGGAAAGCTTGCCAGCTACCCTAATATTCAGGTTAGTTAATTTCCCTGAGGTAACAGGGGCATGGGCTTAAAGGCTATCAACACCGCATAAGTGGTTCTTATTGGTGGCCAATTTAAGTAGATTGCTGCACCCTCTGCGCTGACAGTTTACCTATATATAAGTTAGTTATCGCACGTTTATTATAGTGCAGCGGTTGAAAATTAAACCCTACCTGTGGGGGGGAGAAGGTAAATAACTGTTGCGATGCCAGGAATTTGAGGCGACTCCGAGCCCCTAATTCTTGAATAGTCATGGATGCCCAAACCCGGTTTTATCAACTAAAATAAGGCTGTTGCATAATTGCGGGAAGATTTTGATAGTTTGGTGGGATGGGATATCGTAGCCAGTCCGCTGTATTTTCACAGCAGGCGGGACAGCCCACAAAAATCCGCCTCAAATTGTGCAACGCCAAAATAAGGCGTGGGGGGCGAGGGATATCGGTTGAAAAACCCAGATGATCCGAGGCCTGTGGTTAGTGCTTGTTTAATTGAAGCGTTTTCAATACAAAACCGCCACATACTAGAATCTATCTCTAGGTAGATGGCGGTTCCGCGTTTATATGCTAACATTTTTTACACTAAAAAAAATCTCCTAATAACTGTCCACAAAAAGTGCAGTTGTCGCTTAACCTGAAAAACTAGAATCCCAGAAAATCCGATCGAGCGATCGAATGAACGACCCAAAGCAACTCACTTGTGGTAATCACTTGCCTCCAGTGCGATTAGAAATCTTGTAGCGGATGAGTGTAAACATTAGACTCGGTAAAATCCCTGCGGTTGCCTCGCCTCTTAATAGGACGCTCGGGCTTTTGTTGAGTTTGGGCTGACAACATATATTGGGCGGTGGCAGTTTCGAGCATGGGGAGTGGAGATTCAAAAGCTTGAGCGGCGCTGGCACTCAAGGTAATGCCCAACAGGCTCAGTAAAGCAATTGCAGTGTAGGTTTTCATGGGTAGTATTCGTCTCAGTATCTATTTAGAGATACGACATTTACCCTGGCCTATCAGGATGAATTTCCCTGAAATTATCAAACTAGAGAATTAGGAATCAGGAATCAGGAATCAGGAATCATAAGGAAGAAGGAAAAAGAAAGAAGGAAAAAGGCTTTAGTTAAGCTATCGCGCCTTTAAATTGTCTCCTAAAATCATTGTATAAAAAGCGGAAAATTATCTTTACCTCTCCCTTTCTCACCCTCTCCCCCTTCCGAAGCAACAGACACTTTAGATGCGTAGCATCTGATCTATGAGAGCAGCCAGAAGTCGATGTAAAATGAAATAAAATTTCTTGCTTCAGTAAAAAAAAATCCTAATTGCACTACCCAGAAGGTTGCAATAATATACAAAACCGCCAAATACGAGCTTCAATGTCTCGATAGATGGCGGTTTAAGGTTTATATGCTATCATCACATAAAAGAATATCCTAATGACTGTAAACAAGAAATGCAGTTGCCTTGGAAACCAGAAAAACTATCATCCCAGGAAATCAGATTCAGCGCTCGACACGGGCGGCAGAAACTAACTCAATAACGGAAATCGCTTTCGTCCAATGTCATTAAAATGCTTGTAGTTGATGAGTGTAAAGATTAGGTTCACTGAACTCTCGGCGTCCGCTGCCTCTTTCAGGAGAACGATCGCCCCTTTGTTCGGTTTGGGCGGATAAAATGTATGAAGCGGTGGCAACTTCCAGCAGTCCGACGAGGGATTCAAAGGCTCGAACGACAGTGGCGCTCAAAGTAACGTCCAAAAGACTCAGTAAAGCAACTGGTGTGTAAGTTTGCATGGGTAGTATCCGTGTCAGTGTCTATTAACTGATACGGACTCTCCCCGATCTATCAGGATAAATTTCTGTGAATTTTTCGGATCTCTGCAAAAAACCTCACCTCTTCTATTCTACTGCTACCGCCAGCAGCCAAGCACCTGCCGAATTCAGCCGGCCCCATACTGTCAGAGGCTTTTCGGTTTCGCAATTGTGTAAAAATTTGTCGGTTTCCGAGTCCAAAGTCACGAGTTGCCAAGTTTGACCGGCCGCAGATGCGGGGCTTGTCAGCGTTAGTGTCCAGTCTTGTTCGCCGAGGCGACGGAAAATGCCAGAAAATTGGCTGTGGGTATTTGCTGTTTGACTGCTTGGTTTTTCTACTGACTCCTGACATTCGCCGCTGGCGGGATATGCTTGGGGTCGATCGAGATAATAGCGTTGCCACTCCAGCCAGTCCGATCGATCCCGTGTCAAATTAAATAAAGGAATAACCGCCGCACTCGCCTCGGAATCTTGCAGCAAAGCTTCCTGCAAAACTCTCACCGGCAACTCCCGCGGCTGACATCCAGATTCCGCGCACAAAGCCGCCGCCATCCCCGCCGCCTGTCCAATATTCATTACCGTCGGTTGCAAGCGAGTTGCACCGTTAGCGATGTGAGATACGGAAATATTTTTTTCGCAGACTAGCAAACCGTCCGTACTCGCAGGAATTAGCGCGCTGTAAGGAATGGTAAACGGAGTTCCAGTCCAGCGGCCGCCCCAGCGGATCGATTTTGGCTGCAAGGGAATGTCGCCACTGGTGTAGTGGTGATCGTTGGCATAGTTCCCGATCGCAATTGTTTCACAAATGCCCTCAGAATTTATCGGCAACTTCGCGACTCTGCCACCGACAATAGGCAAAATATCTTGTTCTCTGATTGTTTGTACTCCCCGCAAGCGCCGACTTTCTCGGTAGTAAGGATGTAAGGCAAAGGAAGAAAGAAGGGAAGAATTTTGTTGATTGTCGATCGTTGAAAGGGGGAAAATATTCTGTGCAAGGCCGTAGCGGGGGCCGAGTTGCGTTTGAATGAAGCGGGCGAAACTTTGACTGTGCCAGAGACTTTCTTGGAGGAATTCTTGTCGAGATGCTTTAGATGCAATTAGTCGATCGACTCCTTCACCATAATCATTACCTCGAATCGGCCAATTAATCATCAACAATCCCCCCGGAAGCCTGCCGTAATTGAGAAATTGTTCGGGAGTGTAACCGTCCCAAGCACCGATAAATCGATCGAGATTCTCAACAGGCGGCGCGGGAATTTCTGGCGCCACCGCACCTTTACCAAAATCCTGCATAATTGCCACCCAAGTCGGAGCTTGCACCGAATAACGCTCTGTGAGAGCATTAGAGGCAGCCGGCGCGCTGGGTTCTCCCCACTCGGCTTGGAATTCCCAACCCCAGCGGTGCCCAACATCCGCTAAAGCCAGCAAATCTCCCAATTCCGTTGCATCCAAAGTGATTTTGGCCGAAACAGTAAAATCTGCAAACCGAACGCCAGAAATGCGAGATCTTTCCCGTAGCACATCATGAGCGATTTGTCCAGAAATCCACTGTAAGTTCGGCAAACATTTAACCCAATCAGCAAAAATTTCAGCACCGATGCGGGGATCGTAAGTAAAAAAACTTACCCAGCCCCAATCCAAACCTCCCGGCTGTCGCTGCTGGAGTTCCCGGAGAAACGCGCCCCACAAACCAGTTTGAAAAGCTGCTAATTCATTGCCATCGGGGGCAGAAACGCCAGCAGAAGTCAGCATTCCTCCCAGCCAGGGGAATTCACTTACTAAAATAGTTTTGGCCCCTCGGCGGGCTGCTTGCACGGCTGCGGCAGTGCCGCCAGTGCCGCCACCGACTACCAAAACATCTGCTTTTAAGACCGAAGACATGGGCAATACCATTTTAGATTTTAGATTTTAGATTTTAGATTGCAAGAGGCTCATTCATCATGTAAGGTGCGACCACAAGCACCCAGAGGATAGATGTTCGGCGTTGGCGCCCATTGAATGTAAGGGTACACAGGCGGCGCACCCTACAGATTTTAAAATTACCTCTTTCTCCTCTTCCCTCTACCTCTGCGTCCTCTGCGTCCTCTGCGGTAAAAAAAAAAATTAGTTATTGTGAAAGTCAGATCGCATCTCAAATCAAAAAGAATCAGAAAATGGGGAACCGGGACACTAAAGTCATACGTCGCGTAATTTCCCCACTACTCACTACTAACCAAGCAATTGAAAATGGAAAAAGGTTTTATTTTGTGGTTCACCGGGCTGAGCGGTTCCGGCAAGACAACTATCACCAAAGCTCTCGAACCTGAATTGAAGGCAAGAGGTTGCAAAGTGGAAATATTAGATGGAGATGTCGTTCGCACCAACTTGTCAAAAGGTTTGGGATTTAGCCAAGAAGACAGAGATACTAATATTCGGCGGATTGGATTTGTAGCTCACCTGCTGAGCCGCAATGGAGTAGCCGTAATGACCGCAGCTATTAGCCCCTACAGAGCAATTCGCGACGAAATTAGAGCAATGGAGCCCCATTTTGTTGAAGTATATATCACAGCGCCGTTAGAAGTGTGCGAAGGTCGCGATGTCAAGGGGTTATACGCTAAGGCGAGAGCAGGAGAAATTAAGGGTTTTACGGGAATTGACGATCCTTATGAAGAACCGCTTAATCCTGAGATTATTTGTTACACAGAGCGAGAAACTGTGGAAGAGAGTGTTAAAAAAGTTCTGACCAAGTTAGAACAGTTGGGTTACATTTGATGTTGGCGGGGTTGGATGAGGATAGGGGCAAAAAGCGATGGTGGTGAAAAGTTATTCGCACGGCGTGCAACTTGAGAAAAAAGCTCACCCTTGTGTTCCCTTCGCGGAGAGGGAGGGTGAAGAATTTCTCCCATTTCCTGCAAGAAGAGGGGCTCAGGGAGACATTTCCAGCAAAAGCTGCAAGCTAAGTTATTGGGCAAGCAATGCTGTCAAAAGTTTAATGATTCAAAGTTTAACAGTGTCAGTGCTGGCGGCGGTGGGTTCATCTCCTGCAGCGGCCCAGTTTATGCCTCCTCCTCCTCCTCCTGCGGATGCGGGTTCTCCTGTTCCTGTACCAGTACCCGCAGCGCCGGGATTTCCGGGATTTCCGGCAACTGAACCTTCAAGTGTACGATCGGAAGTTTACACTTTAGGCGCGGGCGATCGTATTCAAATGGACATCTTCAACGTCCCGGAATACAGCGGCCCCAACGGTCAACACCAAGTACAGGCCGACGGTTCCCTGAGTTTGCCGTTAATTGGCAGCGTTTCGGTGTACGGGATGACCCTAGAACAAGCTTCTAATGCTGTTAAAGACAAATACGGCAAATACCTCAAACGCCCTTGGATTACCCTGAAACTGCTGGCGCCGCGTCCTTTGCAAATTGCGATCGCGGGCGAAATCAACCGCCCCGGAGCCTATACAATATCCTCAGCAGCAGGCCCCGGAGGCACAGCAGAGCAAATGGGAACTCAAATGCCAACGATATCGCGGGCTCTGCGAATGGCAGGCGGAATTACCCAGTCAGCAGACGTGCGACAAATCAAAATCCGCCGCCCCCAGCGCAACGCACCGGAACAAATTATTAGTGTGGATTTGTGGGAATTATTGCAAAACGGCGATTTGCGGGCCGATATGACTTTGCGCGACGGCGATACTATATTTATTCCCACTGTAACTAGCCTCAACCGCCAAGAAGCACCGACTTTAGCAGTAGCTAACATTACCGGACAAAGCACTCAACCAATTAATATTGCTGTGGTGGGCGAAGTAACTCGCCCCGGTACTTATACTTTGACAAAAGAGGCTCAAAGTAGGGTACAAGAGAATGAAATGGGTGAAAATTCTGGTTTGTTTGCTGCCAGCGAAACCAACGGCGGGGAAAGTGTTTTGCAGCAAACTGTAACGAGGGCAATTAAAATGGCGGGCGGCATTACGCCGGTAGCTGATATCCGACAAATACAAGTTCGCCGCCTGACGCGGGCGGGTACAGAACAAATTATTAATGTCAATTTGTGGCAACTTTTGGAAGGGGGAGATGTATCCCAAGATTTAGCGCTACAACAGGGAGATACAGTAATCGTCCCCAAAGCCGAAAACCTCGATGAAACCCAAGACGAACAAGTTGCTAATTCTAATTTTTCACCGGATACGATTAGGGTGAACATTGTAGGAGAAGTCGTGAAACCGGGAACGATTGCGGTGGTGCCCAACACTACTTTAAATCAAGCGCTGGTAGCAGCGGGAGGTTTTAATAAAGCGCGGGCAGAAATGGATTCGGTGAATTTAATTCGCCTCAATCCTAACGGCACCGTTTCGCAGCTAACTGTTAAGGTGGATTTTTCTGCAACTGCCAATGAAGAAACTAATCCCAAACTGAAAAATAATGATGTAATTATGGTAAGGCGATCGGGTCGCGCTACGTTCTCGGATAATGTAGGAGGGACTCTCGCTCCTCTCAGCCCGCTGTTAGGAATATTTCGGTTGTTCGATATTTTTCGGTGATTTGAATAAACTGGCATTAAGACCTCAAAAACCCGATTTAGAGAAAATATTGCGGTTTGGTAATGCAATATCGAGGAATCAACCGATTTCCTGAAACTCCGCCACCAATACAGACGTTTAAACTAATAAGTTGTAGAAATCAAATGAAACCAGGGAAACAATCTCAAGTAGCACTGTTTAATCATAAAAAAGCCGCTGATTTGCAAAAAATGTCTTCTGGGCTTTATGGAGAAGATCAATTTTTAGGCAGCAACAAAACCGAGACAGAAGAGTTAACTTTTTGGGAAGTTTGCCGCAGTCGCTCCATCTTAGTAATCGGCGTAGCAGCGGCAGTGACTACCGGAGTTTTCGCCTGGACACTGAATCAAAAAAGCGAGTACGAAGGGCGCTTTCAATTATTAGTAGAACCAGCCGTTACGCAAAATACTTTAGCCAAAATTTACTCGGGTGAGCTGAAACTGCAACCAGCGGCGCCCGCGACGACAGAAAATGCTGGTTTTGACTACGAATCGCAAATTCAAGTTTTACAAAGCCCGCAAGTAATGGCGCCGATTGTTAAAGAGTTGCAGGCTAAGTATCCTGACATAAATTACAACTACCTCTTGAACCAAAAAGCAGATAATTTGCCGTTTTCTCAGGAAACTAGGTTGTCAATTAATCGATTCAAAAATACCAAGATTATCGAAGTTAGATATCGGGATTACGATCCGAAAAAAATTCAGTTTGTTTTGGAAAAAGTTGCGCTAGGCTACCGCAACTACAGCGTGCAAGATACCACAACTCAAATTAGTCAGACTCTGGATTTTGTAAAATCGAAAATTCCCAATCAGCAAAAACGCCAACAAGCTCTGCAAACAGAAATTCAAAAGTTGCGGCAGCAGTACAATTTCATCGACCCGCAAATTCAAACGCAACAACTCGCGCAGCAAATCAGTGAACTTCAAACGCAAAGATTGGAAGCGCAAACGCAGCTCAATCAGCAGAGATTGCTCTATTCCAATCTGCAAAATCAGCTTGGATTAAACCAGAAGCAAGCGCTGATGGCCTCGGCTCTGAGTCAAGCTCCCCGCTATCAAGGGATGCTGACTCAATTGCAGCAATTAGAAGGGCAAATTGCGATTAACTCGGCTACGTTTACAGACGAAACTCCGCAAATGCAATTGTTGCGAGAACAGCGCAAAAACCTGATTCCTTTATTGAAGAAAGAAGCCCAACAAGTTCTGGGAACTGATTTGGCTAAGGTAAATTCACAAGTGCTGGCTTTTCAAGATCCGGTGCGGATTAAGTTAATCGAGCAGTTTATCGGTACTGCTAATTTAATTCAGGTGCTGGGCGTGCGGAATCAAGTTTTGGAACAAGCTGCTAAGCAGTTGAATCAATACTCTCAAAAATTCCCGGTGATTTTGCGGCGCTATTCCGATTTGCAGCGCGAGTTGGACGTGACTAACAATACGCTGAATGGTTTGCTGGCAAAACAGCAAGCTTTGCAGCTTGAAGCTGTGGGCAAAAAAGAGGTGGCTTGGGAAGTTATTGCTAAGCCTGAAATTCCGCGTTACAAAAATGGCGAGTTGATGGCTGTTGCTCCGATTATGCCTTTGAATTTGGCTTTGGGGGGATTGGCTGGTATGCTGTTTGGTATGCTGGCGGCGCAGTTGGCGGAACGGTTTAAAAATAAAACGGTGTTCCAAACTCCAGAGGATGTTAAACAGTCGATTCGCCTGCCTTTGTTGGGGGTAATTCCTGCTAGCGATAAAATTTTGAGACTTCCTCCTGCTGAGACAAGCCCGGTGGATGTGGCAATTTCGCCGATGCCGACGGATGCTTTTCAGGAAGCTTTTCGATCGCTCAATGCGAATATTCGCTTACTAAACGTTGATACTCCGATCAATTCTTGTGTAATTACTTCTTGTCAAGTAGGTGATGGCAAGTCTACGGTAGCAGTCAATCTGGCGCGGGCGGCGGCTGCAATGGGGCAGCAAGTGCTGTTGGTGGATGGGGATTTACGGCGCCCGCAGGTACACGAAATGCTGGGTTTACCGAATTGGCAAGGCTTGCACAATGTGATTGCTGATGATCTGGATGTGCAACAGGTGATTGTGCGATCGCCCCGCGATGAAAATTTGTTTGTGTTAACTTCCGGCCCGGTTCCTTTCGATCCCACAAAGGTGCTTTCTTCCAAAAAAATGCAGCATTTAATGGCAGCTTTGTCAAGTCATTTTGATTTAGTTATTTACGATACTGCACCACTTTTGGGTTTGGCGGATGCGAATTTGTTGGCGGCTCACACTAACGGATTGATGCTGGTAGTGGGGCTGCATCAAACTGAGCGGGAGGCGCTGTTGTTGGCTTTTGAAGATTTGAAAATGGCGGGAATTCCGCTGTTGGGAATGGTGGCGAATAACGATAAAGGCAGCAGGTATTACTATCAGTCTTACGTGCAGGATTACGTTCAGGAACAGTCTGTTTGAGGGAGAGGAATTGAGAAATGTTTAGTGGAACAGGCCGTCGGGCCTGTTCTTGAGAATGCAAGGCGGGCGGGACACCCGATCAGATATTTATATTTCCTCCATCTTGCACCTTTAATTGTGAATCAAGCTGTCTGGGGCGGGCGGGACGCCCCAGAAGAACATTTAACTTTTGTGGAACAGAACAGGCCGTCTAGCGTGTTCTGGTGATTTGTGCGTGATTTCAGAAAGACAAATTTTCTTAAGATTTGCGATCGAGACTCTGAACTATAATAAAAAGTAGAGAAATTTAAACAAATCGCGGCACTTGCAACTTAGCAAAATCTGAAAGAAAACGTGGCTGGTAAATTCCTATTTTGTAATACCTTGATACAACTCCCTGCCTCGGCTCAAAACTAGCAGGGAGTTTTGTGTTTTTCACACAGGAGATGAAACAATGGCTATTGCTACTATCAACCCGGCAACGGGAGAAACGCTGAAAACTTTCGAGCCGATCGCGGATGAGGTAATCGAAGCTAAGCTGGAATTAGCACAGCAAGCTTTTAAAAAATACCGCCAACTGCCGTTTGAGCAGAGAGCTCTGTGGATGCAGAAAGCTGCAGACATCTTGGAGCGCGATCGCGAAATTTACGCTGAAATGATGACTCTGGAAATGGGTAAAACGCTCAAATCTGCGATCGGCGAAGTCGAAAAATGCGCCTTAGTTTGTCGCTATTACGCCAAAAATGCCGCTCAATTTATGGCAGACATACCGGCAACCACTGACGCTAGCAGCAGCTTTGTCCGCTACCAACCGCTAGGCGCTATTTTAGCCGTTATGCCGTGGAACTTCCCATTTTGGCAAGTTTTTCGGTTTGCGGCGCCGGCGCTGATGGCGGGCAATGTCGGCTTGCTTAAACACGCTTCCAACGTGCCTCAGTGCGCTTTGAAAATCGAAGAAATTTTCAGGGAAGCTGGCTTTCCCGAAGGCGTTTTTCAAACTTTGTTAGTGGGCGCCGACAAAGTAGCCAATATCGTTGCGGACGATCGTATAAAAGCAGCAACCCTCACCGGTAGCGAACCAGCGGGTGAAAGTTTGGCAGCAAATGCGGGCAAAAATTTGAAAAAAGTAGTGCTGGAATTGGGAGGAAGCGACCCATTTATTGTGATGTCGAGCGCCGATGTAGCAGCAGCTTTATCAACTGCTGTGACATCCCGGATGCTCAATAACGGTCAATCTTGCATCGCCGCCAAACGCTTTATTTTAGCAGAAGAGATAGCCGACGAATTCATCACAGGATTTGTCGAAAAATTCGAGCAATTAAAAGTAGGCGATCCGATGTTGCCAGAAACCGATATCGGCCCTTTAGCTACTCCCGCCATCCTCAAAGACTTGGACAATCAAGTGCAAAATTGCATCCAATCGGGAGCAAAAATTCTGACAGGTGGCCGCCCATTGTCAGAGAAAGCCGGCAATTTCTACTTGCCAACTATTCTGACAGATATTCCGCCGAATGCCTCTGCCCGTCAAGAAGAATTTTTCGGGCCCGTAGCTTTAGTATTCCGGGTTGCAGGCATCGAGGAGGCGATCGAACTCGCAAATAGCACATCTTTTGGCTTGGGTGCGTCAGCTTGGACTACAGTAAACTCAGAGAGCGATCGATTTATTTCCGAACTAGAGGCGGGCGCGGTATTCATCAACGGTTTAGTAAAATCCGACCCTAGATTGCCCTTCGGCGGTATCAAACGCTCCGGTTACGGACGCGAATTGAGCATCCAAGGAATGCACGAATTTGTTAACATAAAAACAGTGTGGGTGAAATAAGCTCCCACTCTCTCAACCGATCGCACAAATCTACATAAGTCTGCGTTTATCTGCGTTTATCTGCGGTTAAAAATTCCCATTTAGTATTTTTGCGATCGGTTGAAAAAGACAAAAAAACCATTAACCGAGGAGAGAAACGGAAATGAACACAGCTCAACTATTGGTAAAATGTTTAGAAAATGAAGGCGTCGAATACGTCTTTGGACTTCCCGGAGAAGAAAATTTAGAAGTTCTAGAAGCCCTGAGAAACTCTTCAATTAAATTTATTACTACTCGCCACGAACAAGGCGCCGCATTCATGGCAGACGTTTACGGTCGTCTCACCGGCAAAGCCGGCGTTTGCTTGTCCACCTTGGGCCCTGGGGCAACTAACTTAATGACAGGAGTTGCTGACGCCAACTTAGACGGCGCTCCTTTAATAGCAATTACCGGACAAGTCGGCACAGACAGAATGCACATAGAATCGCACCAATATTTAGATTTGGTCGCCATGTTTGCGCCAGTTACTAAGTGGAATGCTCAAATTGTTCGCCCCAGCACGACGGCAGAAATTGTCCGCAAAGCTTTTAAAGTAGCTCAAAGTGAAAAGCCGGGAGCAGTTCACATTGACTTACCTGAAAACATCGCAGCCATGCCTGCTGAAGGAGATCCGCTCACCAAAGACAACCGCGAAAAAACTTTTGGCGCTTACCAAAGCTTGAATAAAGCCGCTGTGGCAATTTCCAAGGCAAAAAGTCCTCTGCTTTTAGTAGGAAACGGTGCGATCCGCGCTAACGCCAGCGATGCTTTGACACAATTTGCTACTCGATTGAATATCCCTGTAGCTAATACTTTCATGGGCAAAGGTGTGATTCCTTACACTCATCCTTTGGCACTGTGGACGACGGGCTTGCAAAAACGCGATTACATTAGCTGTGCTTTTGAAGAAACGGATTTAGTGATTGCTGTTGGCTACGATTTGATTGAATATTCCCCGAAAAAGTGGAATCCTGAAGGAAAAATTCCGATTATTCATATTGGAGCTCTGCCAGCAGAAATTGACAGCAGTTATATTCCTCTTATAGAAGTTGTGGGGGATATTTCTGATTCTCTCAATGAAATTTTGCAGCGTGCCGATCGCATGGAGAAAGTAGACCCTTTTGCTAAGCAATTGCGGGCGGATATTCGGGCTGGGTACGAACAATATGCAGCCGACGACGGTTTCCCGATCAAGCCACAAAAACTCATTTACGATTTGCGGCAAATCCTGGACCCGGAAGATATTCTTATATCTGATGTCGGAGCTCACAAAATGTGGATCGCGCGGCACTATCATTGCGATCGCCCGAATACCTGTTTGATTTCCAACGGCTTTGCGGCGATGGGAATTGCGATTCCGGGTGCGGTAGCTGCAAAACTCGTTTATCCCGATCGCAAAGTAGTAGCCGCCACCGGCGACGGTGGTTTTATGATGAATTGCCAAGAGTTAGAAACTGCTTTGCGAGTCGGTACTAATTTTGTGACGCTGATATTTAATGACGGCGGTTACGGGTTAATTGAATGGAAGCAGCAAGATTATTTTGGTCATTCCGATTTCGTCAAATTTGGCAATCCCGATTTTGTGAAATTTGCGGAAAGTATGGGTTTAAAAGGCTATCGAGTGGAATCTGCAACAGATTTTATTCCGATTCTGAAAGAAGCCCTTGCTCAAGATGTCCCTTGCGTGATTGACTGTCCGGTAGACTATCGGGAAAATGCGCGTTTCAGTCAATTATCTGGGGATATGAGTTGCAATTTGTAAGAGTAGCTAGAGCCTCGGCTTCTTTAATAAGTCGGGGTTCTAATAATGGACATTATTCGAGATAGAGTTTTGTAGCTTGTTTAAGATTGGCGATCGCTTCTTCTATGGTTTCGCCTGGGTCAACCGTGCTGACTTCAGGACATTCGGCAATGTACATATCTTCTTCTTGGTAAATGATGCCTGTGAAGCTTGGATTTTTCCTTATAATTTTCGCTTCCATTTAGATAGGGCTCAAGCTAGCATCCGGGCGTGAGCAATTTCTCTATCACCTATGAGACGGACTTGGGAGCTAAAGAGTGAAATAATAGCTAATGTTTTCCCCGTCAAGGTAACAAATTCTACTTCATATCCTACCCCACCTTGATGTACTAAAACAACAGTGCCAATATCGCCTTGGCTTAATTTTTTTTCTGGGATATCAATTGTTAAAACAATGCTGTCAAGTTCTTGAATCATTTTATTTTTTAATCTGGTGGATAGGCACTTACTAGCCTGGGAGTGTCGCCTCCGGTTTCAATAAACCAAACAGAACGCACAAAGGGTTTTCTGCCATCTGCTGCTAGCATTTCTTCTTCAATAACGTACCGACTGCCAAAAGGAGATTCTTCAATTTTAGCTAATTCATGGTCGGCGGCATGACGCAGCAAGGCCGTTGCCATGATTTCCCAAGCATCAACTGAAAAGCCAAACCGTAAAAAAAATTTTGCTTTGCTTTTCCCGTCGCGGTGGGTGAGTGAGAGCAGATATTCGGTAATTTTCTTTTCAGGAACGACTGCTCTTTCATAATTGGGCAGTTTCAAGCACTCTTTCCAAAGCTTACTCTTGTATATTAACCAGAGTGGAGGCGATCGGTCAAGCAGGGGCGATTACCTACGGGATAGCTGCGCCTCGCGTGCTTTTTGACAAGTTGGGATGTAAGGGCGATCGCTATTACGTCAGTCATTATTCCGCACTGTTTGCTAGAATTATTTAAGTCAGCTATAAGGACGGCTATGACTGAAGCTATCTCAACAAAAAATGAATATCAAATAACTGTGAGTTCTCCAGTTTGGCAAAGAGTTGAGCAAATTGCCGCAGAATTTAACTTGTCAGTTTCGGAACTATTGGAACAGATAGGCAAAAATCAACTCAAAGTTGTTGCGGTTCCCGGTAATTCAGTAAAAGTGAGTGAGCAAGATATTGCAAATGCTTTTATTTGGTTAGCCGCCCAAACTAATGTAGCAATCAACGCCTACAAGCTACAAAAACTTATATATTACGCTCAAGCTTGGTATTTAGGAGTTTACGGAAAGCCACTATTTGATGCAGATTTTCAAGCAGGGATTCACGGGCCGGTTATTCCTGATTTATTAGAAAAGTATCAACGCCAATTTAGTTGGGAACGCATTACAGAGAAAATCGAACAACCGAAAATTCCCCAAAAAGTTGGGCAATTTATCGAAGAAGTTGCGGAGGCATATTTTGAGTATGATGATGAAACTTTGGAACGAATGATTTGCAGTGAAATGCCTTGGCTGGAAGCGAGAGGGGATTTGCCGAGAGACGAATCTTGTCATGGGATTATTTCTCACGAATCGATGAAGAAATATTATTCGGGCCGTTTCTTCTCTAAATAATATAAGGGCGATTCCCTACGGGATAGCTGCGCCGCGCGTGCTTTTTGACAATTTGGGATGTAAGGGCGATCGCACTTTTTCAGCTTCAAGTATTCGGATTAGCTGTTACCTGCGTGATGTACGGGATAATCAGGTCAAAATCCTTACGGATTTCTGCCAGTTGTTTTACCTAAGTATGAGAAGCATAAATCACTTCCTCTTACTTCGGGCGATCGGTTGCAATTTGCTTCTCAATCTCTCCGTAGAGTTTTATTTTAACTTGTCGGATTTGATATGATGCGTTTTTTCAGTCAATTCAGACCTAGTTGAGTTTTTGGCTACTTAAACTAATATTTAAGGACACTAACTAAGAAAGAGCCTATTTTTTGATTGTTTAGCGACACGCCACACTTCTCTCTAAAATATCATCACTTCAAACCCAATAATAAGGCGATTCCGCCGATCGCACCAACTACCCCCACAACAGCCCGAAGGCTCACTTTTTCGCCCGCCAGCACCGCTAAAGGCAGTATAAATAGGGGACTGGTAGAACTGAGTGCTTGAGCGATTGCTGCGGGTGCATATTTCAGCGAAGTCTGTTGCAGAAAAATTCCGAGATAGGTTCCTAAAAAAGCTGCTATAATTATTGCACCTAATAGTTTTGGCGCTTTTAATTGTTTGAAACTATCAAGGTTTTTTGGGTTCAAAAAGCATAGCATAACTGCCATGCCGCCGCTCAAACGCAAAGCCGCAGTCCACAGGGGATCAATATCTATTTGAGTGAAGGCGGCGCGGGATAAAATAGCTCCAGCGGCGTGGGATGTTTGTCCTAATAAACTAATGGCTAATCCTTGCCAAAGATGTTTTGATGGTAAGGTTGTTTCGGCTGTTCGTTCTGCAATTACCCACGCTACGCCGCAGATTGTTAAAAGAATGCCAGTACAAGCAATGGGCGATAACTTTTCTTGCAAAAATATTAAGCCCAATAAAGCTGTTAAAGGGGGAGATAGGGTTTCTAAAAGCAGCGTTCGCCTCGCGCCTAAATATTTTAATACGATAAAGAAAGCGGTGTCTCCGATGCCAATTCCTAGGGCGCCGCCGATCAGCAGCATTGCTAAAATATTAGGGTTGATTGCGGGTAAGGGTTTACCTAAAATTAGTACAGTGGCAAGGAGCATGAAAAGGGCGATCGCGCCTTTGAGCAAGTTTAGCACCACTGCGGGGATTTGCTGTCCCACTCGCTGCCAGATGGTGGAAGATAGAGCCCAGACAAATGCAGCGCCTAAAGCGGCGATTTCACCCATAAAATTTGTTGACTGTTGACTGTTGACTGTTGACTGTTGACTGACTAACGACTAACGACTAATGACTAATGACTAATGACTGTTGTTACCGATGCCCGATGCCCGATGCCCGATGCCCAATGCCCGATACCCAATATAAATTAGGGTTCCAGACTTATCATCTGAAACCCTATATTTATTAAGCTTCTTTAGTAGTGGGCGGGGAGAGAATCGAACTCTCATACCGTAAGGTGTCAGATTTTGAGTCTGATGCGTCTACCAATTTCGCCACCCGCCCTTTTTATCGGTTTCACCATCATAAAGCGCCGATCGATTTTTGTCAAGCAAAGATTCATAATCTTTTGAACTGGCCCAGCGATCGATCTCTCTGGCGCGCAATACTGGTACAGGATGCGACAACTGAGCCGTTTGAGCTTGTTTGAGCATTTCTCCCAGTTCCGTGCTGCTGAGGTCGTCGTAGGCTCGCGCCTGGGCCAAAAACTCATCGACATTCAGTTTCGGAGCTAAAGTCGGCGAACCTCCTGCCAGTTTCATCAACAACGATGCTACCACTCTTGGGTCTTGGGTGGCGAGCAAGGCGGCGCGATCGCACGTAAATTCCGCACACCGCAACCATTCCAACATTTGCGCCTGCAAACCCTGGGCGAGCACGGCTCCCACCGGCGAAATTTGGCCGGCGGCCAACACAATTAAATTAGCCAGAGTCAGGTAAACTCCGTGTTCGCACTTCAAATGCCCCAACTCGTGAGCAATTACTGCCTTAACTTCCTCATCTGTGAGCAAATCAATCAGAGAAGTGTGCATCACCACAAAAGGCTGTTTTCCCCGCATCGCGAAGGTGTAAGCATTCGGCATCGGATGCTGGCGGACATAAAGCTGCGGCGGTTCCAAATCCAGAGTTTTGCAGGCATCCAACAACAATTGATGCAGGTGGGGCAATTGATTTTCCCCGACTTGGACGCTGGAAGCCAGATTTTCCAGCATGAAAAACTGTTCGCCCAGTTGTCCCAGCAACTGCCGCACCATCAAATCCAGGCCGGGCAGTTGTTTGAGAGTGCTGGTAGCTTCCAAGTCTAGGGGGTGGCGAAACTGGTCTGCTTTCAAACCGATGAGCGGTATGTTCGACATTTTAATCCTGAGTCATTAGTCATTAGTCATTAGTCATTGGTCATTGGTCATTAGTCATTGGTCATTGGGAATTGGGAATTGAGAATTGGGAACTGGGAATTGGGAATTTTCTTCCTTCTTCCTTCTTCCTGACATCCGTTACATCCGCTACAGAATCCGTTGCCGAACTTCCTTTTTCCTTCTTCCTAATGACTAATGACTGCTGACTAATGACTAATGACTAATTAACAGTTTAAACCCGATCGCACGGGATTGACAGGAGCCTCAGCAGTCGCCGGGTCTGTACCCTCTTTCACGCGTCGCAAATTCGCGCCCAATTTTTGCAGTTTCACCTCTAACTGCTCGTAGCCGCGGTCTAAATGCTGCAAGCTGCTGATGGTGGTGACACCATCGGCTGCAAGTCCCGCTAACACTAACGCCGCCGAAGCCCGCAAATCTGTTGCCACTACCGGCGCACCCGACAGCCGCGACACTCCGCGCACAATCGCGACATTGCCTTTAAGGCGAATGTCGGCGCCCATGCGGTTGAGTTCTGCTACGTGGCGCAAGCGATTCTCAAACACGGTTTCTTTGATCAAGCTGTCGCCCTCGCTCAGCGTCAGCAAAGCCATAAACTGAGCTTGCATATCTGTGGGGAAACCAGGGTAAGGCAGAGTTTCGATGTCTGTGGCCGAGTGAGTTTGGCCGGGAACTATCCGCAAAATGTCGGGGGATTCTGCAATAATTTTCGCCCCAATTGTCTGCAATTTGGCAATGACTGCGGTCAGGTGGTCGGGAATTACCGGCGACAAACTGATTTCGGAGTGAGTGATGGCTCCGGCTACTAAAAATGTTCCGGCTTCAATGCGATCGGGAATAATTGGATAGTCTACCGCGTGCAGCTTGGGAACTCCCGAAATGACGATCGTATTCGTGCCAGCGCCTTGAATTTTTGCTCCCATGGCGCAGCAGAAATTCGCCAAATCTGCGACTTCCGGCTCTTGAGCCGCATTTTCAATCACGGTTTCTCCTTGGGCCAGAGTCGCCGCCATCATCAAAGTTTCAGTTGCGCCAACGCTGGGGTAGTCCAAATAAATTTTGGCTCCTTTCAGGCGGCGGTTCGGCCCTTTGACGTAAGCGTGAACGGTGCCGTGGTCGATGTGGACTTCGGCACCGAGGGCTTGCAAACCGCGAACGTGGAGTTCAACGGGTCGGGCACCGATGGCGCACCCACCGGGCAAGGGTACTTTGGCAAATCCCAAACGCGCTAGCAGTGGGCCGATAATAAAGAAGCTCGCCCGCAGTTGGCTGACTAATTCGTAGGGGGCTTGAGCGTCTATGAGGTTGCTGGCGTTGATGTCTAAAACGTCCCCGTGCTGCTGTAATTTGACTCCTACAGCCGAGAGAATTTGCCCCATGCGGGCGACATCGACTAGACCGGGAACGTTGCGGAGACGGCAATCCTCTGGGCATAGCAGGGCTCCTGCCATGACGACTAAGGCCGAGTTTTTGGCGCCGCTGATTTTGACGTGTCCTTTAAGGGGCTGGCGACCCCAAATTTGTAATACTTGTTGGTCGCTTTCAGGTGAAGCTGGCAGGTTAGATGAGTTCTGAGCTGGTGTAATGGGTTTGCCCTCCATAATTCGCTTCGTTACTTTATACATTATTAATTTTGGTTCGATTTTACCGGAAAGTTTTTATATGTCTAGGGGTAACATTAGGGATTCTCGGCATTATATTTGCCAAGCTTCAGTCTGGGTAAGGCTTTCAGGTTTAATCGCATAAATAATGTCGATCGAGTCTCATGAAATTATCTGTATCAAAATTTACGTTCATTTGTAGCGGTCGCTCGGATCACAGATGTTATAGCTTTGTCAACGATCTTTTGAAGTAAAAGCCGGCTGGGTTGTTGACAAAGGTGTAAGATATCTGTTCGATCGACAATGCTAGAAAGTTAACACATTGTCGATCGCCCCATTGCCTGTGCTAACCTGTGACAACAACCTAGAGTAAAACTTAAGTGCCAAATACTTTGCTAAACTTATTCACAGTTAATCACCGAGAGGAAGTTTCATGTTTGCTGTCAAGCGGGCGCTAAAATTAAATAACAAGGAAGCGACGTTGATGGCAAAACACGCAGGATTCCGGCGCGTAGTTTTCAATTTTGGGTTGAGCCTGCGAACTCAAATGTACAGTGAGGGGAAATTTACCGACTCGAAGGTACTCAACGAAGTCAAGAAGGTTCTCACCAATCACGTCAAGAAAACGTCTGAATTTGCTTGGATGAACCAGTTGTCTAGCCGAGTTTATCAAAACGCTTTGATTGACTTAAAAGATGCTTTTAGTCGATATCGTTCGGGGAAAGCAGGTCATCCGAAGTTCGCCAGCCGGCGAGACGGTCAATCTTTTACGGTTGATTCATCTAACGGTAAACTTTTGTTAGTCGCTGGTAGCACTATCAAGATTCCTACGTTGGGAACTTTTCGACTTTTTGAGCCGTTAGAATGTGGTTTTATTTCTCAAACTTTTACGGTTTCAAAAGAAGGTAATCGCTGGTTTGTTTCCTTTTGTGTGGATGCAGAGCGCCTGCCCGGTGGGCAGTCTGAAGGTTCTGTAGGAATTGATGTCGGCATCAAGTATGCGGCCACGCTATCAACCCAACAGAGTTTTGATGCACCAAAGCCGCTAAAGCAAGCGAAAACCAAGCTTGCTACTTTACAGCGCCAAGCATCTAAACAGGTAAAAGGCTCTCGAAATCAGCGCAAAACCTACAACAAAATTAGTCAGATCCATGCACGAGTCGCTCGTATTCGCTTAGACTTCCTTCACAAGTTAACAACTTACCTAGCTAAAACTTTCAAGCTAATTAAGATTGAGAACTTGAATGTTCAAGGAATGATGGCGAATCATAAGTTAGCTGGAGCAATATCTGACCTGGGATTTTACGAATTCAAACGTCAGCTCGACTACAAATGCCTTATGTATGGAGCTAGTTTAGTGCTAGTAGACCAGTGGTTCCCTAGTACGAAAACTTGCTCAAATTGTGGCACAAAAAAAGATATGCCACTAAGCGTTCGGACTTTTGACTGTCCTACTTGTGGCATATCTTTGGAGCGGGATTTTAACGCAAGTTTGAATATTTTAAATTGGGAACCCTCGGCTTGAGGGGAATAGCCTACTTATCTTGGGATTAGCCGTCTACCCAACAGCGTAGGAAGTGAAATCGAATTGTGTCTAAAAATGAGTTTAGACAAGTTTAGATAAGTTTCACGAAGCAGCCAAAGCTACTCCTAGCATATGGTTCACATTAAACGGATCGAACTGACTAACTTTAAATCTTTTGGCGGCACGACGGCCATTCCCGTGCTGCCCGGTTTTACTGTGGTTTCCGGGCCCAACGGTTCTGGGAAGTCCAACATCCTCGACGCTTTGCTGTTTTGTCTCGGACTTTCGAGTTCTAAGGGAATGCGGGCTGAACGTTTGCCGGATTTGGTGAACAGCGCCCAAAACAAACGCGGTACGATCGAAGCTAGCGTGACTGCGACTTTTGCGTTGGAAGATGTGGGGGACGAATGGTTCGCCCAGGATGAAGATGAGGAGGAAAATGCAGCAGATGAGTTATCTGTTGAAGCAGAGGAAGTCGAAGGGATAGAAATTGCCGAAACTCAAGACAACAACGGCCAATCATCTGCCAATCGAAAATCCAAAATCCAAAATCCAAAATCGGATGAGTTATCTGTTGAAGCAGAGGAAGTCGAAGGGATAGAAATTGCCGAAACTCAAGACAACAACGGCCAATCATC
>NZ_JAUBOR010000008.1:24070-51292 GCF_036700305.1 Microcoleus sp. Z1_A1 | reverse complement strand
TGCCAATCGAAAATCCAAAATCCAAAATCCAAAATCGGATGAGTTATCTGTTGAAGACGTAGAAGAGATTGAAATCGCAGCAAGTCAAGACAACAACGGACAACTACTCGCTACTAATAAAAAATCCAAAATCCAAAATCCAAAATCGGATGAGTGGAGTGTAACGCGCAAACTTCGGGTAACTCGCCAAGGTACTTACACTTCAACTTATTACATTAACGGCCAACCTTGCACGCTGACTCAACTTCACGAACAACTCAACCGCTTACGAATTTATCCCGAAGGCTATAACGTCGTGCTACAAGGAGACGTTACCAGCATTATTTCGATGAATTCTAAGGAACGCAGAGAAATCATTGACGAATTGGCTGGGGTGGCTCAGTTCGATCGCAAAATCTCTTTAGCTAGGCAGAAGTTGGATGAAGTTAAGGAGGTGGAAGAACGCAGCAGGATTGTAGAAAAAGAGCTGATGTCTCAGCGCGATAGACTTGCTTCCGATCGCACAAAAGCGGAAAAATATCAAAAGCTGCGGGCGGAATTTCAAGAAAAGTCGCAATGGGAAATTGTGCTGAAATTCCGGCAATTGCAGCAGCAAGAATGGAAACTGCGCGAACAAATCGAAACGGGCGATCGCACTTCGGCATCTCTCACCGAACAACTGCAAACAATTAGCACCCAAATTCAAGCAGCAACCGCCGAACTAGACGCGCTGAATGCCCGCGTTAAAGCTTTGGGAGAGTCGGAATTGTTGGCTTTGCAAGCGACGATTGCCACTCAGGAAGCGGAAAGGCGGCAACTGCAAAACCGCAAACAGGATTTGGAAAAAACTGCTGGGCAAATGGCGGCTAATATAGCACAAACCGAGGAAGAAGTTCGCCAATTTCGGCAAAGTTTGGAGCAAATTGAGATTGAAATATCTTATGTTAAGTCTCAAATAGGAAGTTTGCAGGAACAGCGGGACGCAGCCCAGCAAAGTTTAGATGAAAATCGGGAAGTTGCAAATGCGATCGCCTCCACGGCCGAAGTTTGGGTACAGCAGCAAACGGAACTGCACCGCCAAATCGAAACAATTCAACAAACTTTGGAACCGCAGCGTACAGAACAAGCTACCATTGGCGAAAGAGCCGATCGCCTGCAAAGTCAAATTCAAGAACAAAACCAATCGCTGCAAGTATTGGAACAGGAAATTGCAGCGAAAAAAGAGCAGCAATATCGCCTTGTGGAAACCAAAGGCGTGGCATCTTTGCAAGTAGAATCGCTGAATCAAATTTTAGTCGAAGCCGAACAAGAATTGCAACTGCAACAGGAAACTCAAACTCGTTTGTTGGAAGAACAGCGGGAAAGACAGCGCAAATTAGACAAACTAGAAGTGCAGTTTCAAGCACTGCAAGAAGCGACGGGAACGTTTACTGCCAAAATTGTCGCGCAAAGCGGAATTGGCGGAGTTTGCGGCTTGGTGGCTCAACTGGGTAGGGTGGAACCGCGCTATCAGTTGGCTCTGGAAATTGCGGCGGGCGGGCGCATGGGTAATATGGTGGTGGAAGATGACAGCGTGGCTGCTGCTGCGATCGAATTGTTGAAACAAAAACGGGCGGGAAGGATGACTTTTTTGCCTTTGAATAAGATTAGGGGCGGCAGGTATTCGGTGAATGAAAATTTGCGGCGCGCGGCTGGGTTTGTGGATGCGGCTGTTAATTTGATTGATTGCGATTCGCGGTATCAGGAAATTTTTGCTTACGTTTTTGGCAGTACGGTTGTGTTTAGCAACCTCAGCGATGCTCGCCGCTATTTGGGACAGTACCGGATTGTCACTTTGGACGGGGAAATTTTGGAAACTAGCGGGGCGATGACTGGGGGAAGTTCTACTAATAGATCTACCTTGCATTTTGGCACGGTTGAGGCGAGTGAGGCTGCTAGTGAAGCCCGAACCATCGCATCTCTGCAAGAAAGGTTGGAGGAAATTGAGCGGATTTTGGAACGGTGCAAAATTGCGATCGATCGCGCTTCACTAGCAGTCAAAACTCGCAGCCAAGAATTGATGGAAGCGAAACAAAATTTGCGCGAACATCAGTTGCGCTTGGAACAGTTGGATTCAGAAATTAAGAATTTGCAAGCGCAACAGGAACAAGTGCGATCGCAAATTGCGAAAAATACACAGGAATTAACTAATTCGCGATCGAGATTGCAGTTGCTGGAACGAGAATTGCCGGCACAAGAAACTCAATTGCAGCAGTACCGCCAAACTTTGGCGCAGTTGGAAGAGTCGAACAGTCACAGCGAATGGCAACAAATGCAATCGAGTTTGCGCGCTTTGGAAGCGCAACTCCAAGAGCGAGAATTGGCTCTGAGAAACGTCCAGCAGCGCCTTGTAGACTTGGAAAATCAATTCGGGCGCTTGGAAGAGAAAATTAAGGAAGGCAGCGAGAAATTGCAGGAATGGCAAGTGCAGCAAAACGCGGGGGCGGATGCGCTCGATCGCATTGTTTCGCAGCAGTTAGAACTCGATGGACAAATTGCCGCAGCTAAGGCGACTTTGGGGGAAATTGAGGAAAAATTGGGCGTGGAAAAGGGAGAGCGCGATCGGGCGGAATCTCAATTGCGAGAACAGCATTTAGCCAAACAACAGTTACAGTGGCAGTTGCAAAAACTGCACGAAACCCAGCAAGAACGCCGGGAACAATTAGCCGCCATCCGCACTCTCTTGGAAACGCAGCGGGCGGAAATGCCCGACCCCGTGCCGTCAATTCCTGAAAATGTCGAGAAAGCCAATTTGACGGAATTGCAGCAGGAAGTAAAGGCGATCGCCAAGCGCATTCAAGCTTTAGAACCAGTCAATATGCTAGCCTTGGAAGAGTACAACCGCACTCAAGAACGCCTTCAAGAATTAAGTCAAAAATTGACGACATTGGAAGGAGAACGCACTGAACTGCTGTTGAGAATCGAAAATTTTACCACACTCAGGCGGCGCGCTTTTAAAGAAGCTTTCGACGCGGTTAACGAGAACTTCCAGACTATCTTTGCGGAACTTTCCGAAGGCGATGGCTATCTCCAGCTAGATGACCAGGAAGACCCCTTCAGCAGTGGCTTGAATTTGGTGGCTCACCCGAAGGGCAAACCCGTACAGCGGCTGGCTTCCATGTCTGGAGGCGAAAAGTCGTTGACGGCGCTGAGTTTTATTTTTGCGCTGCAACGCTACCGCCCGTCTACGTTCTACGCTTTTGATGAAGTGGATATGTTTCTGGATGGGGCAAATGTGGAGCGATTAGCTAGAATGATAAAACGACAGTCTGAACAAGCCCAGTTTATTGTTGTGAGTTTGCGGCGACCTATGATTCAATCGGCTGAGCGTACAATTGGCGTTACTCAAGCGCGGGGAGCTTATACTCAAGTCATAGGGCTGAAGTTGTAGTCCCGGAGTTTATGTTAACGCTCGTGTTGAGTGATATATGTACTTAATAAATCAGGATTAAAGTTAGAATGACATCCGAACAAATCTGCCAACGCTCCGATATTCTAGGCACTCAGGTCATCACCCGCGACAGAGGTAAACGCTTGGGGGTGGTTAGTCAATTGTGGGTGGACATCGATCGGCGGGAAGTTGTGGCGATCGGTCTGCGTGATAATATATTTGCGGTCGCTGGAATGCCGAGGTTTATGTTCCTCAGCAATGTCAGTGAAATCGGCGACGTGCTGTTGGTGGAAGATGAGAGCGCGATCGAAGATGATGTTGATGTTGAAGTCTACAGCATTTTGATTAACAGCGAAGTTATTACCGAAACCGGCGAACTTTTGGGTAGGGTGCGGGGCTTTAGATTCGACCCCGAAGACGGTAAGTTAGTTTCTATAATTATCGCTTCCCTGGGAATCCCCCAAATCCCCGACCAAGTTCTCAGCACTTACGAGTTGGGGATTGAAGAAATTGTCAGCAGCGGCCCGAATCGCTTGATTGTGTTTGAAGGTTCCGAGGAAAGGCTCAGGCAGCTTAGTGTGGGTTTGCTGGAGCGCGTTGGTTTGGGCCAAGCACCTTGGGAACGAGAAGAGGACGAGGCAGGTTATTATCCGAAACCCGTGGCTACGGGAAATCAATTGGGCCCAGGCGTGCGGATACCTGCACCGGAAATGCGGAGCCGCGTAGCTGCGCCTGCTGTGGAGGAAGTTCCTTGGGATGAGGATTTAGAGTGGAATCGGCCTGCGGTTCGCCAGCCGCCGATGCGCGCGGTGCAGGTACAGCAGCAGCCCATCGACGATTACGAGGATTACGAAGAGGATAATTGGGGCGGCGAGGAGGACGATTACGAGGAGGAGGAGTACGAGGCGAAGCCACAATACACTCGCGCCGAGATTTCTCGCCCGAAGCAGCCGCTGGTGGAGTACGAAGATGATGTGGAGGCTGATGCTTGGGCTGACGATGAGGCACCGAAGCCTTACCAGGCTCCTCGCGTGAATATCCCTGAGAAAACTAAGACTCCTGAGTACGAGGAAGAGCCTGGTTATTAGGAATCACTCAATTAGCTGAAACCAATATTTTGCACTCTTTTTAAGAACGGGCAAGATGCCTGTTCCACAATCAAGTTTATTTTTTGTGGAACGGGCTTCTAGCCCGTTGCTGATATTGGTGCAAGATGTGAGTTTAAACTGAGATGTGGCACCATTCTTAAGAACAGGCAAGATGCCTGTTCCACAAAGAGTAGATTTTATTGTGGAACGGGCTTCTAGCCCGTTGCTGATATTGGTGCAAGATGTGAGTTTAAACTGAGATGTGGCACCATTCTTAAGAACAGGCAAGATGCCTGTTCCACAAAGAGTAGATTTTATTGTGGAACGGGCTTCTAGCCCGTTGCTGATATTGGTGCGCTCAATCTAATTAAATTAGATCCATGAACTAGAGAATACTGGCATGGCAGTTTATTATACTTTTGCTGACGTTTCATATTATGTTAATGATCGAAAAAGATTTTGCTAAAACTGTTGCTTTCAGATTAATAACATATCTAATTTTTCCAATTTTTTTATCCACCACCACGGCTGAAATTGTCTTGCGAGTTGCGGGATACAAACCCTGGCAAATAGAAAATGTTGATGTTGCCGTCGAACCCAAAGGTAACTTTTTTACCAAAGACTCAGAACTTGGCTACAAGCATTTGCCGGGTCAATTCAAAGTGACACTTAACGGCAATTACTCATTTAATGCCACTCACCTCAATAATAGTCTCAGAATAACACATCCCCTCACTACTTACAATTCTTCGTCAAAAAAGCATAAAATTTGGATATTTGGCTGTTCATTTACCTACGGTTGGTCATTGAATGACAGCGAAACTTATGCTTGGTTGTTGCAAGAGAAATTACCCAAATATGAAATAGTGAATTTTGGCGTTAACGGCTACGGCACGCTGCACTCGTTGATTCAATTTAAAGAAGCACTCAAACAAGGAAATAAACCCAAAGTTGCGGTGATTGCTTATGCGGGATTTCATAACCGCCGCAATACTTTGTTAAGGGCGAGAAGAAAGCAAATGGCTGCTTGGAATAAACTCGGTATTCTATTTCAGCCCGATGCGAGGCTGAATGGAGAAAATAATTTTACCTACAAAATGGCAAAACTTGAATATCGCGAGTTCCCGCTGATGCGGGTTTCTGCATTAAGCCATTTTTTGGAGGTTAATTACAATCAATTTGAAGAGGGATTGTATAGAAGCCATGAGGTTTCTAAGGCAATTATTCAAGAGTTTCACCGGGTGGCAGAGGCTAATGGTGTTAAGTTAGTTGTGGCCGGAATTAATGTCGGTTCTGCTAAGATGTTGGGGGAGTTAAGTCAGGAGGGAATTTCTACGGTGGATATTTCTGTTGATTTGAAAATACCTGCCAATAATAATTTACCTCATGACCTTCATCCAAGTGCGATCGCGAATCGGCAATATGCAGAAAAGTTGGACGTTTTTTTGCAAGGTAGTGTTTTAAGGTAACAATCTTGGACGCGCATCCATACCAAAGAAACCGGGTTTTTACCGAAATTAAAAGTTTTGATGCAAGATTTTGGCAAAAAAACCCGGTTTCTGACTACCCGTGCGTCCAGGACTATACAATTGATTGAGGGTTGCTAGAGTGATGGAAGTATTTGATGTTGTTTCTTTTAAATTGCCTCGAAAATTTCTAATTGATGGGTTTTTCCTGTTTTTACTTGTTCTCCTCACAGTTGCAGTAACATCAATCTATGTATCCAGCGAACATACTTTTTATTGGTGGGATTACGCGGGATACAATACCGCTACAGTCAACACGGCAAATTTATTTCGAGAGTCGCCAGATAAAGCATGGCGCGGAGTTATAGAATCGCTATCTAAGGAAAAAAACCTATTAATTTCTCTGCCGTTAGTGCCGTTTATTCTCTTATTTGGCGAGTCTCGGCTGAGTTACATTCTCAGTGTATCCCTGATTTATGTGCTGCCGTTTCGTCTGTTGCTGGGGGCAATTTCTGCAAAGCTAATTCCAGTTTATCCCCGCCGGGTATTTTGGTCAACTGTGCTGCTGAGTTTATTAATTCCTATGAGTTGGATACCGACTCTGCGGGGATATCTGGATACTGGCGGCTGTGTGTTTGTAGCCTTGGCAATTTTGGTTTATTTGCAGGATGTCACGCTGAAATCTTGGTGGAAAATCCCGTTGATTGGGTTTTTGCTGGCGGCGGCGATTCTGTTGCGGCGCCATTTTGCTTATAGTGCGATCGCATTTTTTGGTGCCGCGACTTTACAGGCTTTCATCGAGTTTATTGTACAGTATAGCAATCCCAAGGCAGTTATCACAATGGTTCAGGCTTTTAGCCGGGACGGGCTAGAAGCCCATCCCACAAGTCATTTAGGATTGCTATTTCAAAGTATTCAAAACAAAGGTTGGAAAAATTTGTTTGAATCCGCTGTAAAATTGGGCTTGATAGCTGTAACTAGCTTGATTATTTTAATGTTGGTAGCGGGGGATTTTACTCGCAGTGCTCTGACGGTTGACTACCGCAATTTGTATGTCGCTTGGAGTTTGCCTGTAAATGATATTTTAACTCGTTATGCGGATTTTTACGGTTTGGGAACTTGGCTGCTGGTACTGATTGGTTTTTCGGCGGGAATTCTGACTCGAATGCTGGTTCCGGCGGCGGCTATTTTTGTTTCGCTGTTTGGGGTTTTGTCGCTGATTGAATGGCTGTTAGTGTTGCGTTATGGCTACTTGCACTATACAATTCATATTACACCGATCGCACTTTTGGGACTCTCCACATTTTTCTGGACAACTTGGCTGACACTCAAGGGAAAAGTCCGGTATTTCATGCTGGGCGCGGCGGGTTTGTACCTGGTTTTGAATGCCGGAGTCGGGTTAATTCCTCTCAAAATAGATTTGCCAAGACTGTTTGTGGGTAATTTTCCGCCGTTAGTGCGATCGGACTACGATGAAGTTGTAAAATTAGTAGAGTTTCTGCGAAAATTAGCACCGAATGAAGAACCAATTTATATTGCTGGTGCTTCTAACAATTTCAATGCTAATATCCTCAGACAAGCCAACCGAAAATTAAACCCGCCGGAGGGCTGGTGGAAATTAAATACAATCGGGAGGCCGCAAATTGACTCGCGCGATACTTACCCGCTACCGGAGTTGTTGCAGGCACAATATGCGGTGGTTGCTGTACCTTTTCAGCAGGTGTTGCCGACTGACGAACAAGTTTTGCGATCGCACGAACAAGATGTTGTTAAAGTTGTGTACGATGCCTTTACTCAAAACTGGGAAATTGCCCGCGATTTCCAATTGCTACCGGAACAGTTTAAGCTAGAAAACGGCGTGACACTCAGCGTTTACCGGAGGATGCGGCCGACTGATACAGCAACGGCAGTTAGGACTCTGGATGCAATGCAGCGACAAATAGTCGATCGACCAGGCACGCAGTTAGATTGGATTAGTTTGCATCAATCAATCTACACAAGTGCCAATTATTCAGTAAGTCAAGAATCGGATAACCTATATAATATTGTAACTCATCCAATTAAAAACAGCAAGAAACTCGATACATCTTTTCTGTATTTAGGTTCCATTTCAGATAAAGTAAAAGTTACCGGCAAACTCAATTTACCTAACCAACAATGTCCGGGAGTTGCCCTGCGCTTGACTTTGTGGGACAAGCAAGGTAAATTAGTAGACTCAGCAGAGATGGCTTATAGTCAAAAAAGTTATCTCGCCTTAAATCTATTAGTTGAAGGCAAAAATCCCATTTATCTGCTGCTTGAGGTATTGAGTAGCAGCCAACAGGATTTAACAAACCAATGTCAACTGGAGATTAACAATTTGGCTGTCAGTAGATAAATTGAACCGTCAATGCAAAAACATCAAAAATCCCACTGGTATTTTAATCTATCTCTCTATACTTTTGTCATCATCGGCTCCCTGATGGCTACTGGCTATATTTTCCCCATTGGAGGCAATTTCCCAGAAGTGCCGCCTATTCAATTTATGTTAAATCCTGAACTCTACAAAAATGACTATTACGTTCAGGAAATGGTGAAATTTAATCCGAGATATTACTATTATTATATTATCTATTTTCTCGCCAACTTAGGAACAAGCATTCCCCTAGCGCACTTTATTTATCAATTCCTCGCCTTCGGTTCATTTGTCCTAGCTTGCTACGCAATTCTCAATATCTATACTAATTCCAAACTGCCAGCAGCAGCGATGGCTTTTTTATGTATAGCCGCTTCATTTACCGATGTTGGTAACACGCTGATATTTTCCACTAAATCAGTACCCAGTATCTTCGCAATGGGTTTCGCAATCTGGGGAATTTACTTTAGTTTGCGCCAGAAATGGCTGACTGGATATTTCTTTTTTGGACTAGCTTGTCTGCTGCAATTCTTAGTGGGTTTGTTGCCGGGATTGATGATGGTTCCCGTTTTATTTATTGAATCTGTAAGACAGCGGAATTTCAAAACATTGATTTTGGCGATCGCACTTTTAGCAGCAATGGCAAGTATCGTTTACGTACCGATGTTATTAACAGGTACTACCAGCACTCAAACTATCGACAACGCCGATTTTGTCTACATTCACGCAAAAGTCCGCAACCCCCACCACATCCTCCCGTCAAATTGGTATTTGGGGAATTGGTTCAACTTTATATGTTTCATAATTGGTGGCTTACTGTGCATCAAAAATTCCGATTTATTGTCCAAAGAAGACAAGGTTAATTTTTATATAATTGTTACTACATCCATTTTGGGACTGTTTCTAAATTACATATTTGTAGAAATTTACCCGCTGGCTTTTATCGCAAAACTACAGTTAGCTAGAACCGTACCTTTTGCTCAACTAATTATATTTATTGCTGTTGCTTTGACGGTCGAGCAACTTTACAGAGAAAAACACATAGCTATTAGCTTGTTGCTGTTAGCTGTACTAACTTTGCCTTTTAGGGGTATCATTTTCCTAGGATTATCAGTTTGGCAAACAAAAAAATACGTATTTCCCAAACGATATAATATATTGTTGTGGATTTTAGCAGCAGGAACGGTAATTTTCAGCTTGATATATCCGGTGACTGATTCATGGGAAATAATGGGCGATAGAATAATTAGCATCCCAGTTTTTTTCTCAATCCTCGCCTTCCCATTCATTTTAGAAAAAACATCCCTAGCTACATCTATCAAACAAACTCTAACTCACACCTTAGCCTTAATAACTACTGCCACCTTAGTTTGTGGAATAGCAGGAATTCTGCCCAAACCTATATTAAATGTATTTCAAACAAGAGTTAATATCAATGCCGTTCCCAGAGACGACTTAAGCAAATTAGCTGTGCGATTTTCGCAAAGTAGCAGCCGCGATTCACTCGTATTAATTCCACCTTCAGTTACCAGCTTCCAGTTTTTCTCCGAAAGGGCGATTGTCGTCAACTTCAAAAACTTCCCCTTTACCGAAAAAGGCATCAAAGAATGGCAAAATCGCATGGAAGCTGTTTTAGGAGTTCCCTTAAACCCGCAAATGATTTGGGGAGGAAATGACTTTTTCATCCGCCGCAGCAGTGCGGATTTAGTCAAAGTAGCCAGAAAGTATCATGCCGATTATATCCTGACTCGTACTGACTGGCACCCAAATATTCAAGGGGAAATCGCAGACAAACAAGGCAAATGGATACTGTATAAAATCAGATAATACTATTCTTGAAAATATGATATCTTTCTTCAGTCTGCGGAGGCAGACTTTGCTTGTGTAGAAGCGATTTCAATCGCCGTTTCCATCTTGCGGTTAAATATCAAAACCCGAATCATCAATAATTTCGCTAATTTGCTTGTCCACATAATCAGCATCCACATTCCGCGCCATCAACTCAGCCAAAATCCCCAAAGAAATCAACTGCACCGACAGAATTGTACACAAAATCCCAAAAAATAACAAAGGTCGATTGCCGATCGGCCCAAAATTCATCCCCGCCAAATTCAGAAACCAAATAACTATCAAATAACTCAGCGAAACAGTTCCAACAAAGCCAAAACACAAACCCAAACCGCCAAACAAATGACCCGGTTTGTGCAAATATTGCGTCGTGGCTAACACCGTCAACAAATCAATAAAACCCCGCGCATAACGTTCCCAGCCGTAATTCGATTTTCCGTGCTTTCGCGGATGATGTTCCACGACTACTTCGCCAATTTTAAACCCTAAATTGTTTGCTAAAGCTGGAATGTAGCGGTGCAATTCTCCGTACAATTTAATCGACTGCAAAACTTCCCTACGGTAAGCTTTAAAACCGCAATTCATATCGTGCATTTGCACGCCAGTCAGCAAACACGCAACGGCATTAAATAGCTTGGAAGGTAAAGTTTTAGAAAGCGGGTCGTTCCGCTGTTTTCGCCAACCGGAAACTAAATCAAATCCCGATTCTAAATGATGTAAAAATTTGGGAATTTCAGCGGGGTCATCCTGAAGGTCAGCATCGAGAGTAAAGATAATTATCCCTGCTGCATTGCGAAATCCTGCTGAAAGCGCGGCGGATTTGCCAAAGTTGCGGCGCATTTTAATTGCTTTAATTAGTTTGGGATGTTTGCTGGCTAAATCTGTGATTTCTTGCCAGGAATAATCGCGGCTACCGTCATCTATGAAAATGACTTCGTAACTGTCAATTTCTGTTTGCAACATGACAATTTTGATTTTGTCAAACAGCAATTTTAGGGTGGCTTCTTCGTTGTGAACTGGGATTACGAAGCTGAGTTGTTTTGGCATAGAGATATTTTATTTCATTTTTGTTGTTAATGAGATTTTTTTTTATTAACCGCAGAGGGCGCAGAGGGCGCAGAGGAGGAGAAAGAGAGGTTTTTTAGTTTTTATTGATAACTTGGGAGTTTCGTAAGGCTACCCAACCTTTGCGGTTTTTAAAGGAGGCATAGGCTGTCAATAGTTTATCTGTTGGTGATGTTTGAATGTATCCTCTCCAAGCTGCGAATTCGTAGGAAGGGCCAAATAATTTAACTAAATCTGGGCGGGGAAATCCTGACATGGCGAAACCTCTAACGACATTTTCTTGGTTGAGAATGGCAATACATTTTACATTGTTTTCGGGGTCTCCTACCCAGCCAATTACTCTGGCTGCTGTTGGTGCCAGTCTGGTGGCTGTATCAAAGTATCCGGGTACTCCGTCTTTGGGGGCTGACAGTAAATTTGCGTCGATTTTTGTGTCTAATGCTGCACAGAAATTGTGTTTTTTGATGTCTCGGTTAAATGGCACTAAGTTGTTAGTTTTTAAAGCGTCGATTAAGCCGACAAAAGCGGCGGGTTTGTTGCCTACGCGGTCTTTAATTAGGGTTACGTCGGTGATGCCTAGTTGCAGTGATAATGCTACTAACGGTTGATAGGTTGCTCTGTGGGCGATCGCCATTGCAGTTTCGCCTCCCACCCCGTACATTAAAATAATCGCGACTGTGGTGACTGCAAACAGCGGTGTCAACCAACGCCCTTGGATTCTTGGTGTTGGCTGCAACTCGCGCACCCACAATACTGTCAGCACAATTGTGCTCATCCAAAACAAAGCTGGAAGTGTGGCGTAGCGGGAAGCGGTGGCTTGTTCGACGCCAAATCCCGATCGGCTAACCGCGGCCATTAAGGCCGTTTGCAGCGTGTAAAGTTGGATTGATAGCCAAGGCAGCCAATCCGGGCGATCTACCTTTTTTACAAATAGCCAATAACCCACAAAACCCGTCGCTGCAATCAAACCAATTATACCAATAATTGAAGCAACAATAATATTTTCGCTAAAAATTCCGCCGAGATAAATGGGAATATATTCGAGAGTTTTGAGCGGGTTAATTTTAGTTAAAGAAGGGTGATGAGATGGAGTTTTATAAGTTAAAAAATAAATCCCAATCACTGCAATCGAAGCAATGAAATACAAATAAGTTATTCGCCGAGGAAACCGCAGCACAACAGCAGCAGCACACAATATCGGCCACAAACCTAAAGGAGTGCTGTAACTAATACAGCCTAAAACGCCAAAAATAATGCTGCCAATTACCCACTTATTTTGTAAATGCGGGGGCGGGCACGGGGGCACCGCCCCTACCAACTCGTTACCAGGCTCTGCCTCCCTTTTCTTTAATAAATCTGTCACATAGGATTGCAAACAAAATATCGAACAAATCACAAATAAATTAGCAATTATCCAGTGAACACCGCTGAATCCCCGCATCCAATTGTGAGCTGCCGCCGGAGTAAAATTAAAAATAGAAATGCAAAGGAGTAGCGAGATAAATTGCAGCGGAAAACGCCTCATTTTTAACGGCAGCAGAGCAATTAATACGTGGCACTGAATCCAAGCCAAAAACCAGGCAACTAAACACAAACCAATATTTGAACCTTGCGTTACAGCTATATTCAAGCCATAAATAATGGCCGGAATCAAGACAAAATGCTCGTTGGCCCGAAATATCCAATTAAAAGGATTTGTAGAAAAACCGTCTACTGAATAAAAATTCCATGTCATCCACCAATAATCAAAATTAGACAAGTCTCCCGCTTGCGATATCAAGTACAAAATATATGAAGCTGGTATTAGGATGCCGAGAACTGAGGCGGCAATTAAAATATATTGTTGCTTGATTTTCATGGATTCAGACATGGGGTATTTTTAATTAATGGGGCAGGTTTAGCGACGCACTCCCGACAAAGAAACCGGGTTTTTTATTTAATCTCTAGGCTACAGCGAAGGATTTTCGTAAAAAACCCGGTTTCTGGCCACCAGTGGATAAGTCCTATTGTCCTGAATCCCTAAATTTTAGACTAAAGTTCAAACTCCCAGATTCAATGCTGCAAGTAAATCTAAAATCTAAAATCTAAAATCTAAAATCGACTGACTTCTCTTGCCAGCATTTGTCTGAGCCCTTGCCGCCAGTGGGGAGGATACGTGCCCAAAAGTGCTGATATTTTTACCGTAGATAGGACAGAAAAAGCGGGGCGTTTTGCCGGTGTCGGATATTCGGCGGTGGTGATGGGAATTACGCGCTGAACTTTTAGGGGAAAGCCGAGTTGTGCTGCTTCCTCAAAAATGGCGATCGCAAAATCGTACCAACTACAAACACCGCTATTAGTGTACTGGTAAGTCCCAAAAGTTTCTGACCCAAGGAGAGGAATAATTTGTGAAGTCGCCGCACCTAAATCCCGAGTCCAAGTAGGACTTCCGATCTGATCTGCTACTACTCGAATTTCTTCCCTTTCCTTTCCCAACCTCAGCATGGTTTTGACAAAATTACCTTTGCCACCGTTGCCGTAAACCCACGCGGTTCTAATAATAATATGTCGGTTTCCCGATTTGAGAATTGCTGCCTCGCCTGCTAATTTCGACTTGCCGTAAGTTCCCAGTGGATTCGTAGAATCTGTTTCCAAATAAGCAGAACCGTGGCTGCCGTCAAATACATAATCAGTAGAAAAGTGAATCAAACTTGCTCCCTGTTTTTCGCATTCTTCGGCAAAAATTCCTGGGGCAATAGCGTTGACTGCATATGCTAATTCTGGTTCACTTTCGGCTTTGTCTACCGCAGTGTAAGCACCCGAATTGATGACTAAATCCGGTTTAATTTCAGCCATTGCTTGACGGATGCTTTCGGGTTGGGATAAGTCGAGGCGAGTGCGATCGAGCGCAATTACCTCTCCCGAAGATAATAAAATCGGCTGCAATTCTTGAGCTAGCTGTCCGCTGCCGCCTGCGAGTAAAATTTTCATGATCAAAACACTTGAGCTGTTTTCAATGTTTGTCCAGCTTGGTCTTTAGCTGATAAGATTGGTTTGGCACCATCTAGCGGCCAGTCGATCGCCAAATCGGGGTCATTCCACAGGATACACCGCTCGTGTGCCGGTGCGTAATAATCTGTAGTTTTGTACAAAACTTCAGCCGTCTCGGAAACCACTAAAAAACCGTGTGCAAATCCCGCCGGCACCCAAAATTGCCGTTTATTTTCTGCACTCACCAAACACCCCACCCACTTTCCGAAAGTCGGCGAACTTTGTCTAATATCCACCGCTACATCAAATATTTCGCCAGCAACTACCCGCAGCAATTTTCCTTGAGGTTGCTGCAGTTGGTAGTGCAAACCGCGCAACACATTTTTAGAGGATTTGGAATGATTGTCTTGAACAAATTCGGCTGTCACGCCTGTTTTTTCGACAAAAGCTCGGTGATTGAAACTCTCAAAAAAGAAACCGCGATCGTCTCCGAAAATTTTCGGCTCAACGATCAGAACTTCCGGTATTTCGGTAGATATAACATTCATAGTTAGCTGTGAAAGTGATAAACTCATACTCAGTCTAGGCTATTTTACTATGAAAACTGACACATATCTCAAAAAATTGTATGCCAACCGCTTTGATTCGCGACAAAGGCAAGCGAAGGTGGCACTATGGAAAGTTTTAATTGACGACTTCTTACAAAATTATGTTCCTCCCGAATCAGCGGTTTTAGATATAGGCGGCGGTTACTGCGAATTTATCAATCAAATTCGGGCTAAAAAAAAATATTTAATTGATCTTAATCCCGATTCAAAGTTATTTGCTAATGCTGATGTAAATGTGCTTAATATTGATGTGTTGAATTTAGAAAATTACACATCTTTTACCGAACAGTTCGATAGTATTTTTATCTCAAATTTTTTTGAACACCTCCGCAACAAAGAGGAACTTGTAGAAATTATCTCTTTTTGCTTCGAGGCCCTCAAGCCTAGCGGTTCTCTGTTGGTAATTCAGCCTAATTTTAAATATTCATACAAGGAATACTACGATTTTATCGACCATCAATTACCGATAACGCATTTATCGCTACAAGAGCTTTTACAAACTGTCGGGTTTGAAATCGACTTAATTATACCGAGATTTTTACCCTTTTCGACGAAAGGCAGACCGGCCTCGCCCTTGCTGTTAAAAATTTACTTAAAATTGCCTTTTTTGTGGCGTTTTTTGGGAGGGCAAATGTTTGTTAAAGCATCGAAACAAAACAATAGAGGCAGAGCCTCATGACAGGCAATCCTAGTCATATGCAGGCAGAGAGATTCATCTGCGTTTAGCCGCGTTTATCCCCCTGTACCTGCCATTAAAAAAATCCCTACAAAATCGAACTTAAAACCACCTCATTAGCAGCAATCCAATCATAAATATCCTGCAAAGCTGCTTCCGGCCCAATAACAGGCCGCCATCCTGTTTTCTCCATCACCCTAGAAGAATCAGTAATAAAAATCGGAATATCCCCCGCGCGTTCCTCCAAAACAGGATTAATTGAAATCGATTTACCCGTAATCTTTTGGCACAAATCAGTTGTCTCAACCAAAGAAAGACTGTTGCTAAAACCACCGCCTACATTAAAAACTTCGCCGTCAAATTTAGCAAAATTTTCTAACTGATAATTAACTAACCTCAACAAATCTTCCACGTGCAGCAAATCCCTAACCTGCTTCCCACTGCCACCAAAACCGATATAACTCAGCGACTTTTGAAAATAGTGAGCCGCCACCCACAAACCGCAAACTCCCTGATCTACTTTACCCATTTGCCAAGCACCCGTAATTAACCCGCAGCGGTTAATAATTGCGGGTACATTGTATGCTTCCCTGTATTCCTCAATCAGCAATTCCGAAGCTAATTTAGTGGCTCCGTAAAGCGAACGGTGTCCTTTTAATGGGAAGTCTTCTGATATGCCCAACTCGGATATACCGGGTAAAGTTTGCTCAGGGGCGATCGCAAATCTATTGGGCAACTCTAACAGTTTAACAGATTTGACACTGGCGATCGGATAAACCCGACTCGTAGACAAAAACAGCAAACTCGCACCCGTTTGTCTCGCCAACTCCAAAACATTCACAGTGCCCAGTAAATTCGTCTGCAAAACGTACTGAGGCGAACTAAAACCAGCCAGCACAGAAGGTTCCGCAGCACAATCTATAATGCAGTCAGCATTGAGTGCAACTGGATCTAAATCTGCCGCTGTGCGAATATCCCCGTAAACAAACTGAATACCGCAACTTTTAAGGCGAGGCAGATTCAATTCTGAGCCCCGGCGACGCAGGTTATCTAAACAAATTATTTGCCATTCCGGGTGCAGTTTCTTCAGGCCAATTGCCAAACAACTGCCGATAAAACCCGCACCACCAACAATTAAAATTTTATCAGGCATTCACTTTCAACTTTGCTATCTTTCTAGTCCGGTGGTAGTCGCCGCGAGACAGATGTTTTTCGAGCCAGACATACAAGACAATAAACAAATATCGACTGCCCATCTCTTTGATTTTCAGCTTAGAAATACCAGCAGTCCGATTGTACCACCTCAGAGGAATCACCGTATAAGAAAAACCCCGAACAATTGCTTTTAAAGGCAGTTCCACTGTCAAATTAAAATGATGGCTCAGAATCGGTTGCACGCCTTCAATTACTTCTCTGCGGTAAATTTTAAAAGCATTGGTGACATCGCTGTACCGCAAGCCGAAAATACTTTTGACAAACCAGTTTGCTAAGCGGTTAATTACTAACTTGTGAATGGGATAATCAACTATAAAACCACCTTTGATAAAGCGGGAACCGAAAACGCAATCATATCCTTCTTGCAACTTGCGGTATCCTGCTACCAAATCCATCGGATCGTCGGAAGCATCCGCCATCACAATTGCCGCAGCATCTCCGTCAAATTCCACCAATCCCCGACGCACCGCAAATCCGAAACCGTTGGGAGGTTGATTGTTGATGTATCTCACTGTGGGAAAAGTCTCTGACAACTCCTGGCAAATATCAATAGTTCGATCGACACTATTGTCATTCACAATCAAAATTTCGTGCGGAATGCCTTCTAAATCGAGCGTCTGGGCGATCGCCCGCACAGTACCGTACAAACAGCCCTCCTCATTGTGGGCTGGTATAATCACAGAAATTTTCACTCCTCATCCTCCGCGCAACTCGACAAACTGGTTGTCAACAGGATTATACACCCAAGCTTTAATTTCTGTTTGGGCGATCGGCAAATTATTATCCGACAAATCAACAGCCCACCTGGCATTATTGTATAACTCAGATTTTAAACTCTCAGCAATGTCGGGACTGTCCAAATTTACATAAGCGTTAGCAAAAAAAGATTTTTTATCCCCGACAGATAGCAGTACAATATTGGGCTGTTGCAATTTTTCTGGCAAAACCGCCCAACCAGCAGCCTTGACAGCCTCATTTTGCTTAACAGTCAAGGATTTATCGCTAGTTTGAGGTTTGTCTAAATAACCGTAAACTTTCTCCGTATTAGAAATAAACTCTACATTTTTCGCGAACTTGATCCAACCTATTTTGTCGATAATTGCAGCGCCTTCTCTCACCAGCCAAGTTTTTTTGCTCAGCACCCTCAAACAGCTTTCCGGCGAATTATCAAAAAAATCCGACGGTTCCAGATAGTTAATTAACTGCAAACAATCTTGAGCGCCTTGTTTGTAAATAACTGCTAATCTAGTTTGGGCGATCGCCTGCTGAGAGTTAAGAATAATTATCCCAATTAACAGCCCTGCTAACACCCGATAAACAAACTTATAGGTGCGATTTATGGTAGCAATCTTACCTCGGACAAACAATTGACCGAGCTGAACCAAAGCAATTAACAGCAAAATCGAATTAGTCGTATATCTCGACGATTCGATCGCCTGAATCGCCCCAAATTCGGCCCTACCAGCCGTAATAAACAGAGCAGATAAAACCGAAAACAAGGCTATTGACAGCCAAGGTAAAGCCTCACGATGCTCGGTAATCTTTCTCCCAAAGTGGAACACAAAAAATAAGAAACTTGCAAATATTAGCAATCCAACTAATGCTGAAATTCCAGGCGATCGCACAATTGGCGAACCCAGCAAACTTAAAAAGTAATCAATCACCACAAACGGCTTATTCAACAATGAAATAATACTTGCTTTCCGACTAGGATGATAATCAATTGAGTAAACAGCACAAGTTGTCGCAAACAGCAGCATCCAGACAATAAGTCTTTTTCTTTTCTGCGCCGCATTTCCTTCTACAGCCGCCACAGCGGGAATTGCAGCCAACCAAGACAGCAAGCCTTGCGCGAGGGAAAAACTCGCAACAAAGCAGAATACAGCAGCAATAAAGATTCTAATATTAGGCAATAATTTGTGATTTGAAACCAGCGCATAAACCGCAGCGACAAAACACAAATTGACTAAAAACCACGCTAATTGAAATCCCCACAGCCAGTTTTCGTGCTGAACTAGAGAGAAAAGCAAAATACAAGTTAAAATATTAGCTAAATGCCACAAATCATCCCCAACATTCTTAACTTGCATTGAGGATAACTTGTACATAGCGATAAAAGTTATCGCAGCCAAACCTATGCTGAGACACAACTGATAATTAATATTCCATCGGGAAGCAAAAGCCAGCACCGCAATAATTATTTTAGGGAAAAGTATGCGGTGGTTGCTGTGCAAAGCCCAAAAATCGTTAAAAGTTACATTTCCCGCAGCTATTTTTTCAAAAAGGCTAGCTAACCTCCACTCGTCATCAACGGGAACGTTAACGTTAAAATTCGATACAAATCCGATTAATAAGAGGACAGGAATTAGATATAAAGTAAATAATATGATTTTTTTCATTAATATCCAATCCGGTAGCATCGGAATTGTAAAATCTAGTCATATCATGTCCGATCGATTAACCATAATATCCCGGTCAGGGCGGGTTTTTGAGAGTGTAAATTATTCGCAAGTATTGTTGGCTCACGGGCCCCTACAAAAATCGCGATCGCTCGAACGGACATGATATCATCAGCTTTTCGACTGAAAATCAACAGTAAACCGTCAACGGTCAACGGTCAACGGTCAACCGTCAACCGTCAACAGTAAACCGTCAACTGTTCGCTACTTAATAGTCTTGAACGTATCCATTTTCCCAGTAAATCGGTTAATAAACATCTGCAAAACAGTCCGCTTGCCGATATTAATATTAGAACTCACTGCCATTCCCGACTGCAAGTTAACCTCCACTTCATTTGCCTTGCCCTTGTTCAAAACAAACTTCTGATTTTTGAGCTTAATTTTGGTTTTGAAAGCATAGTATTTCCGCAGTTCAGTAGGAGGCTCAGCATCGCTGCTAATCTCTATCACTTCACCCTCAGCAGTACCAAACTCCATCGCCGGGAAAGCTTCTACATTCACTTCCACAGGCACGCATTGGTATTTCGTCAAACCCAGTTTCTCTCTGTTAATTTCCTTCTCTGGACAAACGCAAATTTTACCTGTTTCGCAGTCAATCTTTTCTCCGTCTAATTGCTTGCCGTGATACGGCTCCAATTTGGCCCGCTTCTGTCTCAAAGCATCCAATACCAGAGCCACATTGCTGTTTTCCAGGTAAACAACTGCTTCCAAACCGTTGTCGTCATCCAAAACTTTAAGCAGCTTTTCAGTTTGCTGTGCTTCGTAATAAGCTTCTTCGCAGCGTGCTGGGCGCGGTTCGCCCGGTTTCACCACCGAATTAATAATGGATTGGCATATCGGATCTTTCGCCATATCCAACTTAGCTTTCTCCTTCGTAGAAGGCTTCAAATCGAAGATAACACCGGATACCGGAGCTTTCAGAACTTGAGTGTCGCGGTTTTCTTGAGCCTTTTCTAGCTGAGCGTTCACCTCGGACAACTTTTTCAGGTTTTCCACTTTGAAGCGGCTTAGCTGAGAATCGCTGCTGGCAATTTGTTTCTCGTTTTCAGCAATTTTGGTATAAAGTTCTCTCGCCCAGGCATCCTTGGTATTTTTTAACTGTTCTTGAGCGCGGGCGATGGACTCCTGAATGCGCGCTTGCTCTCCTTGCTGGCGCTGTATGTCAGCACTAATTTTTTGGATGTCGCCTTGACGCGCGTTAATTTCGCCTCGGCGCGTATTGATTTCACCGAGGCGCGTGTTAATTTCGCCCCTGCGAGAGTTGATTTCACCTTCGCGCTGCTTGATTTGATCTTGCTGTTTGAGAACGTCGCTTTGGCCTCTGAAAACATCTTGTTCTTGACGTTCTTTTTGCAGTTCAGCGATGGCTCCTTCCTCCACCAGGGGGGCGAGTCGGCCTAGAATGTTTTGATTCGACTTCAATACTTGTTGCGATTTCGCTAACTGTTCTTGGGCCAAATCTCTCTGAGCCAGGGCGGATTTTACTTGCTCTTGCGAAGAAGCTAACTGCTGCTGGGCATAATTTAATTGGTTCTGGGCAAAACCCAATTGTTGCTGTGCGACTATCATTTGATCGCCGGCAGCTTTCTCAGCATCCTGAGCTTGCTTCAGTTGTTTTTCCAACTCCTGAACTTGGCCTTGAGCTGCAGCGACGCGAGACAGAAATTCCGATCGATAATTAACATAAAGTCCTTGCTGAGCAGCATCAAAATTTCCGCTGGCTCCCCGATTGAGGTACAGTTCGTCAATCAAAGCTTGCAGCACTTGATTTTGTGCCGTGAGGCTCTGTCTGTCCCTGATTGTTGATTCTAGGTTAGAAGGAACAGGGCCTTGAATTTTGCCGTTGACAACATCTTCGTAAAATTTATTTTCCTTTTCCAGAGCTTCTTTAGTTTTCTGAACCGATGTTAAATCGGCACTGGGCGCAACAGGGTTGAAAGTGAGCAGAGGCTGGTTTTTTTCCACGCGATCGCCATTTTCAACGTGAAGTCTCACCACAGCGCCCGTAGCAGGTGCTTGGATGTCTCTAGCACCATCTTTGAGTTCCAATTGACCCACAGCGGGGACAGCTTGCTCTACGCTAGCAAAATAAGCCCAAACTACAGCAGAAGTGGTCATCAGCATGATCATCCACAAAAACAAGTGCGACCAAATCGCTGGTTTTTCGAGAATGACTGGTTGCTCAGAAAGTATTAACGATTTCATAGCCATTTGTTAGTTCTCAGTTGTTAAGGGTTAGCGATCAGTTGTGAGTTGTTAGAGATTAGGTATTCGATGACTCTTGTTGTTGGAAGAGGCAGTAGTAACGCCCTTTAAGAGCCATTAATTCTTTATGAGTTCCCCGCTCGACTACAGAACCTTGATCCATCATAATAATTACATCAGCGTTTTGGATGGTAGTCAGGCGGTGAGTAATGAAAAACACCGTGCGGCCGGCGAAAGCTTCTGCTAAGTTATTGCAAACTTGGCGTTCGGAATGGTAGTCGAGGGCGCTTGTAGCTTCGTCCAAAATCAGCAGTTTCGGGTTTTGCAAAATCGTCCGGGCGATCGCCAAACGCTGTCTTTGACCCCCAGAAAGCGAGGAACCACGCTCTCCGACTATCGTATTGTAGCCAGCAGGCAAGCCCATAATAAAATCGTGAGCTACCGCTAATTTCGCAGCTCGCACAATCTCATCCGTACTCGCATCTGGATTACTCAGAGCAATATTTTCCTGCACAGTACAGTTAAACAGCAAAGTATCTTGCAACACCACCCCAAGTTGGCTGCGGAGCGAGTACAGTTCCACCTTAGAAATGTCATAGCCGTCAATAAAAATCCGGCCCGACAGCGGCGGATAAAGACGCTGCAACAGCTTCATCGCCGTACTTTTACCGGAACCGCTTCCCCCCACAATTCCCACAAAACTGCCAGCGGGAAATTCCAAATTAACATTAGCCAATTGCAGTGCCCCGCTCTCCAGGAATCGGAAGGAAACCTCCTCATAGGTAACCTGCCCTTGAATTGCCGGCAGCGGGATATTGCTGCGATCTTCATCGCTGGTTTCCGTCGGCGTATCGACCACATCCTTGAGCATATCGATCGACATCGAGACTTCTTGGAAACTCTGCCAGACGCTCACAAAACGCAGCAGCGAACCAGTCACGTTCCCGGAAATAATTCGGAAAGCAATCAACTGACCCAAAGTAATCTCATTTCCCAGTACCAAATAAGCTCCCACCCACAACTGAGCTAAGTTACCCACCTGGTTTAAAAAGCTGCTAATCGTACCGGCCGTAGTCCCCGTGATAATTGTTTTAAAACTGGCTGTAATGTATTTTGCGTAGCGGCTCGACCACTCCCAACGGGATTTCAATTCAATATTTTGAGCCTTAACAGTTTGAATCCCGCTGACTACTTCCACTAAATAAGATTGAGAGTCAGAAAAACGCATATTTCTCTGTTTGATCAGGCGCAGCACCAGCGGATTGATTAGAACAATCATCAGCCCCAGTACCGGTACCACTGCCAAAGATACAAACGTTAGCTGCACGCTGTAGGAGAGCATCACGGCGACGTAAACCACCGAAAATACCGCATCGAGAACCACTGTCAGAGCTGTACTCGTCATGAATTCCCGAATCTGGCCCATCATGCTGAATTTGTAAACCAGATCTCCGACGCGCCGATTGTCAAAGTAATTTTGGGGCAGCCGGAGCAAGTGGTCGATGACTTCTGCACTCAATTTGACATCAATGCGGTTTGAGGTATCTATAAACAAAAAGGTACGCAAACCGTTGAGCAGTCCTTCAAACAGGGCAACACCTAACAGAAATGCACCCAAAATATCCAAGGTGTCAATGCTGCGCTGACCTAATACTTTATCAATAATTACTTGGCTGATTAATGGGTTGGCAAGACCAAATAACTGTACAAAAAACGAAGCGAGCAACACCTCAAAAAACACTGTCTTGTGTTCCATCAGCGCCGGCACAAACCACCAGAAGCTGAACTGCTCTTTTTGTTCGACTTGCGGAGCTTGCAGCAGCAGGACTTCTCCTGATTCTCCCCAGATTTCTTTAAACTGAGGTATCCGCTTCCGCATTAACCCTTTTTCGGGCGTGGCCATCACCAATTCTTGCTCGGTGATGCTGTAAATAATGGCAAAGCTGGTTTCCCATTTAATCATTACGGGAGCTTTGATGCGGTTGATGGCTTCTGCGGGCACTTGCGCCAATTGGGGCGTCAGGCCGATGCTTTGGGCGATCGCCCCGCAGGCTTGCATACTGATAGAACCAGCGGTTTTTAACTGATTTTCTAGAACTTTGCGGATGATATCTCGACGAAACTTGAGGCCGAAATACTTGCTCAACATTTGGAAGCAAGCAAGCGGGGCCTCAATCTGCCCTTTGGCCCGGAAAACTGGGTATCTCCCGGCATCCTTTGGTTGGTCGGTTTTGGGTTCTGGGGGACGATCGGGGGCGTCTATAACCGCGATCGAGGTTCCGTTGGGCGGATTCTGCCCAGAGCCTCCTGTCTCTGTCGTGCCATTTAATGGGTCTGTTTCGGGTTGGGCTTCGGGGGGTTCCCGGAAGCCGACCAAGCGAGCGCCGAGGCGGCCTTCTACTTTTAAGGATTTGGCTGCGTTTTCCACAGAGAAGCGGCTGCCGGTGGGAAAGTCGCCCAAGACGCCGCTGCTGACGAGCCAAATTCGATCGGCATCTAGCTCTTTGGCGATGTCTTGAGTTTTTTTGTTGCCGTTTGGTACGTTGACAACTGTCGCATCTTGCCAAGCTTGCAGGGTGAGTTCCTTGAGATTGGAAGTGCCGTCGGCTTGGCGCTGCAATTCCAGGCTCAACAGTTCAAATACTTCGCTCAAGGAACAGTGTTCGCGAAAGGATTCTCCAAATGTCGGCTGTTTTTCCAGTACGCTCAGGAAATCTTCGGCAGGTAGGACGATCGCGATCACATCTGTAGAGGCGATCGCGGTTTCGCAGGGAACCCCCCTGAGCAAGCCAGCCCAGCCCAGGATTTCCTTCGACTGCACCAAGCGTAAACTTACGTGGCGCTGCGAGCGCTGGTCAAAGCCCAGCAGCCGGGCCTGGCCTTGATAGATAATTGCCACCTGAGTCGGCATTTTTTCCCGTTCAAACAGGGGTTGCCCCGTCCGGTAGCCAAGGAGTTGGCATTTAGCCACCAAGGCTGTCAGAGCCGTCTCTGACAGTCGGTCAAAGGGAGGTGTTTGAGCTAGGAAATCCTGAATTTGGGAGAGGGAAACAGCGGAAGAAGTCATCCAATTTTAGATTTTAGATTTTAGATTTTAGATTGAATCCAGGGGGTTTTTGTCAGGATGCTACGCTTTTTCAAGTCTCCACGGATAAATCCGGGGGCCCCTGACCCAATTGCTGGATTGTCATGATATTGAAGACACGGAGGAGAGGGGCTGTAGCGGGCCTATTTGCGATATCTGTTCGGCGAGCCAGCTTTCAAATAGTTCGTTAATCAAGTGCAGCCGCATCGATTCATCAAGCTGGGCCGGCATGAACTTTTCTAGCCGAATAATTACCATCCATTCTGCCAGAGGACGCGGCGTCCAGAGTTGATTTGGCTGGCTGACGGACAAAAGTTTGCTGATTGCCGGGTGGGGCTGGCTGAGGGGTACGGGGCCCAACAAGCCGCCTGACTTGGACTCCGGCCCTTCGGAATAGTCGCGGGCCACTTCAGCAAAGGTTTGTTCCCCTTCGAGGATGCGAAAGTAAAGTTCGTTTGCCAGTGCTGGATTTTTGGTGCGTACCAGGGAATAGACTACGTGGTCTAGGCTGGCTTTGCGGGTTAAAAAATAATTATCTACTTTAGGTCTCCAAGTTGCTTGCTTAAATTTTTCGATCAGCAAGGGCCTAACGGCCATCTCTTGAAGTTCTTCTTCCGTCATGTTTTGGCTACGCAGCCAAGCTTCTTTGGCTTCCGGGGCTGTCAGTTGGTGTTGTGCCAGAAAGTCAAGGACGGCGGATTTTCGTTCTTCGTCGCTGCAACTAAAGGATGCGATCGCTTGGTCTACTATTACACCCCGCAAGAATTGTGGCATCAACTGATACCGCTTCAGGAGCGATGGCATATCTTGAGCTTGCAATAATTTATCGCCTATTTGAAAAAGTCCTGTCATTTTTTTATCTCCAACTGACTTGCGCTTCCCCTTTTAATTTAGCTGTGGCAGGAAAAGAGCGACAACCACTAACCCCTCGATTCCCCGATGATAGCAGACCGTCAGTGGGCTAGCGCTATTGCTGTCTATTTCTTGACGCTCTGCCTAGCGAGGGGTTCCCCGCGGGGCTCAGAATGGTAACGGGATGCGAGAGTGAGAGAGTGGGAAAATCTTCCCTCAACATCTACCCGTTAAATCCCGTACACTGCTTAGTTGCTGAACTTCCTTCTTCCTTCTTCCTTCACTCTCGGAATAGTTTTTCAAAGAGTGCTTCGAGTTGGGTCGAGCAAGCGCGACTGTCGAGATATTTGGGGTTTGCCGCCATTTTTTGCTGGATTCGCTCGCGGTAGTGCCGGCGCAGTTCTGGGTTGGTTCCCAGTGCTGTGTTCAGCTCTAAATAAGAGTTCTCGCTGTCAGCTACCAGTTCCGGAATTAGTAGTTCTTCGAGGACTGCGGCTGATTGTCGCGATCGAGTTTTTTGCCCTTTTCTTACCACTACAGGCAACCCCACCAACAGGGGTTCTGCTAAGAAGCAGCCACTGCTGTATGGATAGGAGTCTAAATATATATCAGCCAATTCCAGACATTTTATGCAATCTGCGCGAGATGGCAGCGCCTTAATCACAACTAAGCGCTTTTTGTCAATCCCAAATTCGGCAAAGAGCGATCGAATTTGGTTGTAAAAAGGCACCGTCGGATAGTTTCCATTGCGGGAACTAAAGGGATACAAAACTAAAATAGAATTCGGTACGGCAGCAATAATTTTTGCCCAAGTTTCTCTCAATTCTGGGATAATTGTCCAAGCTTGAGCGCCGGACATGAACACTACAGATTCGTCGGTGGCTCCCCAACTCCTGCGAGTCGGTTCAACTGTGGCAGGTGCTGACCCTACAGTATAGCTTACACAAACTCCCGACCCTTTTAAAGTAATTAATTTTTCGCGAAACTCTGCAGCAGCACCTGCGGGCAATGTCAAATCTCCAGCAATGAAATAATCGATATTTCGGGTGCCGGTGGTTGCGGGGGTTGATGCACCGGTAGCGATTTGCACCCGCGCTAGTCGGTGCAGGCACAGCAGCGCGCTTGGTTGAGAAGTGTCGGTAGTATTGGTGCAGATTAGCAGAATATCTAAATCGTGCGATCGAATTTCTCGGACTTGATTGGGCAAAGTTTCTGACAGTTGCACCAGTTTGTCAGCGCAATTTTCGCAATATTTCCCCAGTCGCTCGTCTTGTACCTGGAAATAGTACACAATAATTTCAAATTTGCTTCTGTCTAAATATTCAAAACTCGCAATTGCAGCACGAGTCTCGGATTCCTCACTAATTTTATCCAGCAAAAAGCCAACTCTGATTTTAGTTCTTTCAGGTTCTCTCTGAGGAAAATTCCATTCTATTTGACTGCCGATATTTTTCAAATGAAATTCCAGAATATCAGCTCGCTGACTCAATATATTGAGCAGATTGACCTCGTCGCTCAAATACAAAGCTTGGAAGCTAACACTTTTGGCAATAAAAGCTGCCAAATAACGCCAAACTTCTGAATCTGGAAAACTGGCGATATTAGCAGCGACGTACTTGATTAACTGCTGGAAATATTCAGAGTAACTTTCTACTTCCGACTTGGGTTGAAACTGATATCTTGCACCCTTCTCAATTACTTGTTTAGGAACAGGCAAGATGCCTGTTCCACCAGCAAATTCATCTTGTGTGGAACCAACAGGCAAGATGCCTGTTCCACCAGAAAATTCATCTTGTGTGGAACCAACAGGCAAGATGCCTGTTCCACCAGCAAATTCATCTTGTGTGGAACCAACAGGCAAGATGCCTGTTCCACCAGAAA
>NZ_JAUBOR010000008.1:0-23970 GCF_036700305.1 Microcoleus sp. Z1_A1 | reverse complement strand
AGATGCCTGTTCCACCAGAAAATTCATCTGTTGTGGAACCAACAGGCAAGATGCCTGTTCCACCAGAAAATTCATCTGTTGTGGAACCAACAGGCAAGATGCCTGTTCCACCAGAAAATTCATCTTGTGTGGAACGGGCATCTTGCCCGTTCTTGACAATTCCACCTCTCCTTTGAAAATAATTCGGTGACTGAAATAGGAATTTCAGAAAATCGTCAAAAAACCACTGGGGAATCGCTGCATTTTTATACTCAATCGGCAACTGATAAGCGTCGCGGTACAGCATCGCTGCGAGGAGATATTGCATCTTCTCGGCAATTTCCCCTCCTTCAGCAAGTTTCGAGGATAACTGCTGGACAAAACGTTGTTCTGACTCAGTTAAAGTTTCATTTTTTAGGGCGCTATCTAGTAGCAATTTATGAGCCTTCCCCATGTCTTTCGAGTAAGCAATTTCTAATTTTTCCGCTGGCAAATTCAGCCAATACTCAGCTAGCTGTTGGCGGTAGGGGCGCAGCGCGAGAAGAGGCTGTTTTGAGGGGAATTTATTGTATTGATCGAGCAGTGGTGATAATTCTGATAAACTCGGCTGGGTTCTCAATGCCAACTTATGGCGGATTGTCTGTTTGATTTGTTGATCCAGGAAACTGTAATCAGGACTATTTAGTAGTTTTTTATAAAATCTTACTACATCCTTATGATTTTCCCCAGCGGCGAAGTTTTTCCAAGTTTGTTGTTCGGGATGAATCCGCAGTGAGGACAGTTTTTCGTCTACAAATCCGATATGATAGTTGCCCATGATTCGCCACCACATATCTAAGTCTACATACTGAGATAATCCCGAATCAAATAATCCTATTTCTTCAAAGACTCGCGCGGCAATTAAGACGGTACTCGGTTCGCCAATTTTGTTTATCGGGTTGTTCAAGCATTTAGTATCTGCGAGTAATTCTTTTCCTGGCTGAATAGATTTTAAATTCGACCAGCTTTTGTGCAAATCTTTAATTGATTGGGAAGCTCCGCGCAAAATCGGGTTAGATTCATTGTCAGCGATGGTGATGCCGCGCGGGGAGAAAACCATACCTATTTCTGAGTTTTGTTGGGCGAGTGCGACCATTTTCTCAATACATTCTGGTGCGAGCAAGTCGTCTTGAAATAAAAATTTAATATATTGACCTGTTGCTTGAGAGATGCAAAAATTCCAGTTTTGTGATAAACCGTAGTTGCGGTGCAGTATGATGCGGAAATCGACTGAGGTTTGTGATTGGAATGATTGGGCGATCGCAATTGTGCGGTCTGTGGAGCCGTCGTCGGATATAATCAGTTCTATGTTAGCGTAGGTTTGGGCCAAAGCACTTTGAATTGCTTCCCCAATAAATGCTTCTCCGTTGTATGTCGGAATGCAAATGCTAACCTTCGGCTGCTCGTTTGGCAGTTCTCCTTTTGCTTGACTTTGTTGCTGTGATGGCGGCAAGTTAGCCCTAATTTTGGCAGACTTCGCTTTGGCTGTTCCTAACAGAGGTATGCTTTGAAAGTTATCGGTAATCTCGGCAATATATTCGAGACGTTTTCTAATTTTATTCCCTGTAACTTGGGGGTTGAGTAAAGTCTTAATTTCCTCAGCGGCTATCGCTCCAATTTGTTGAGCTTCCCGGTAATTGTTGAAGACGTACCGCATTAAATCCGCAGCGTGTTCGACATCCGCTTGGGCCCAAACATTGCCTTTTTTGTAAGGCCCGCAATCTTGCTCAATTGGGATTAACTTATACTTGACTAAATAGCTGTTGCCGACATTCATAAATTCTGTATTTGATGAATAGCCGGTGGCAATTACGGGTTTGCCGTAAAACATGGCTTCAGCCATTGTTAAGCCAAATCCTTCGCAGCGGTGCAGGGATACATAACAGTCGCAATTGTACAGCAAACCGTTTAGTTTATTTTTGGACAAATACCCGTCTAGATGTTTGATATTTGAACAATTGGCGATAGCAGACTTTAATAACTTTTGCTGTTCTAAATGTTGGGTTGAATTAGAAGATTTGATGACCAATAATACGCTGTTATCTTCGCCAAAAGCTTGCTTAAATGCTTGAATTGTCGCTAAACTATTTTTGCGCTCGATGCGGCTGGAAAAGTCGAATACAAACAAGAAAATAAATTTATCTTTAGGTAAATTCAGTGCTTCTCTGTTCAGGGAAGGTGCGGGGAGAGCAATACTGGGCATGATTTTGATGACGGGAATTGGCGAGACTGCGGAAATTGCCTCGGCGCAATAGTTGCTGTAAGTCCATATTTCGTGAAAGTTATTAAATGCTGGCTGCCATTCTGGGGGAAATTCGGGAAGTTCCCAGGCCCAAAATCCGATATTGTATTTGTTTTCAAAATAGCTGGAACCTCTATCTTTGATAAAGGTTGCAACTTCATCGGCGTTGACTTGAATTAAGTTTACGGGATGGGGATTGTCTTGGCTAAAGTTTTGATAGGTGGTGTCTTGTTTGCGGTGGGGACTGCGGGTAAAATTGTTGATAATGAAGGGAATGTTGGCTGCTTCTGCGGCTCTGATGTTGGCTCGGACACCTTCTCCTATGCCAAATTCGCCGCTGATGTAGCCGGCGATGTTCATTCCTAGATTAGGGTTCATAGTTTCTAATGTATTTAGCAAATTGTTGGGTTAATTTTTTTTGGGAAAAAGCCGAATTAATTGAGTTTTTCTATCGCGCTGAATGAGGGTAGGGGTTGAGAATGAATTATAATTTTGCTCAATTTTTGCTAAGATATAGGAATGCTTGTATGATGGGTGAATAAGATTAAATGAACCGCAGAGGGCGCAGAGAACGCAGAGGAAGAGAAGAGAGGGAATAGAAAGGGTTGGCAACAGAAAATAGGGTGCTTGACAAATGTGCCGATCGCCATTGTATACTGGCATCGCAATGCTAACCTTCGGCTGGTTGTCTGTCGGCATGGGTGGCTCTGTTTTATTTTACGATCAACTAATCAGGAATTTTAGAGAAAGTGATCGATCGCGTCAACCACGACTTATTGAAGCTGCTACCGCCGGATGCTAAAGTCATTGTTGAAATTGGCTGCGGTATGGGCTCGACGGGCGAACAGTACAAGCTGATCAATCCCCATTGTCAGTATATTGGCATTGAATGCGATCGAGAAAAAGCTAAAATAGCGGTCGATCGGCTAAACTGGGTGACGGTAGCCGATATTGAAGAAATTGCCCTCGAAAGTCTTGACATCGCCCCAGGAACCGTAGATTGTTTGGTTTTTGGCGACTTGCTACCCTACTTTAAAAATCCTTGGGATATTCTCAAGCAGTACAATTCTTTGCTGAATCCAGAGGGGCAAATTCTCGCTAGAATCCCTAATGTTCAATACTGGCGGCGAATTGTCAATCTGTTGCGGGGACAGTGGGAGAATCCCGACAACAAGATGCAGCACTGGTTTACCCTAGAAAGTATTAAATCACTATTTGCTCAAGCCGGATTGCAGGTTTATGAATTTCAAGGGAAGGGACACAAAACCGAAAATTTTGTCCAGTTTCAGCAATTGCTGCATCCAATGGTACAGGCTTTAGAGCTAACATCGAGCAGTTTTGCTACGGAAACCGGTGCTGAACATTATATCGTGCGATCGACAAAATCGACCGTACCTGCGCGCAGACTGCTGATTCAGACTATCATTATGGCTCCTACAGGGTGCGATCGTGTGCGAGTTTTGGAACCGGACAAATTTAGCGCTACAATTCCCGGTGTCCGCGCCGTATCCGGCGTGAAAAAAGCCGAGTTAATTCCGCCGCTGCCGGAAGAAGAAAAAGTCTTCATCTGGCAGCGGACAATCATGCAATATCCCGCGTACATTCCCCAAATCAAAGAACTCCTGCAACAAGGCTATTTAATAGTAGCTGAAATTGACGACAATCCCATCCGTCGCCGCGAATACGCCGACAATAATTACCTCAGCTATCGCGGCTGTCACTGCGTTCAAACTTCGACAGAACCGCTAGCAAAAATTTTGCGCCAATACAATCCAAATGTTGCCGTATTTCCCAATCAATTAGCCTATCTACCTCCGCCGCGAATTTATCCGGCAGAAGATACAGTCACAATTTTTTTTGGTGCGCTCAACCGCGAAAAAGATTGGCAGCCGATTATGGCAGCGCTCAATCGAGTTTTAGTCGCACACAAGCACCGGATTCGAGTTAAAGTAATCCATGACCGCCGATTTTTTGAATCCTTGGAAATACAGCAAAAAGAATTTGAACCCTTTTGCAGTTACGAACGGTATCAAGAAATTATGTACAGTTGCGATATAGCTTTGCTACCGCTTGTTTCCAACCCGGTTAATGAAACGAAATCTGACTTAAAATTTATTGAATGTGCAGCGCGGGGAGTAGCGGTGCTGGCAAGTCCCACTGTGTACGAACATTCTATTGTCGAAGGTGAAACGGGATTGATTTATAGATATGAAAAAGAGTTTGAAACCAAACTAAATTCGCTGATATCTGACACTTCTCGGCGCAGGAAAATAGCCGCGAATGCTTACGAATGGGTGCGCGACAACCGCTTGCTGTGCGGGCACTACCGACAGCGCCGAGATTGGTACTTACAGATGCGGGACGAGTTGCCGCGTTTAAATGCTGAGTTGCGCGATCGCCTGCCGGAGTTATTTGGTGACTAAGTGCGGTAAGATTTATAGGCTATTGTGCGATCGTTCTGTTTTATTGTTTAATTTCTAATTGTTACTCCACACCAATGCGAATTCTATTCACTATTGCTCACTTTTACAATCCCAGCGGCGACGGAAAACACGCTTCCCAGCGAAATGATCCGCAACCACGACTAAACGCTTTAACAGCTTGCGTGACATCGCTGCAAGCTTTGTACGGCAAATCTCAGTCCATGATTGACATTAGCGAATGTGCAACTATCCCAGCAAATCAATCTCAACAGCACGAAATTGACATTGTTGTTTGCACTACTCAAGGTTATCATCTGTTGCCTCAACTGCCAGTGCAGCCCAGATGTTTTATGCACCACGCTACCAAATGCGAACCGCTGCTGTTGGGGTTTGAGTGTCAAGCAGTTTTGCGAGCCTGTCTTAACAAATACGATTATTTCTGTTATTTGGAAGATGATTTAGTTCTGCATGACCCGTGGTTTTTTAGTAAATTAAAGTGGTTTACGCATCACGGAGGAAATGGGAATTTGCTGCAACCTAATCGCTATGAAATAGCGCCTCAAGGCGCGGTTTTTAAAGCATATATTGATGGTGATTTAGCAGCAACAGCTACTGCTAAGTTTCAAAATGTGGAGGAGCAGCGGCAGTTAAAGGGAAAAATCATGGAACAAACAGTCGCTTTTGAGCGAGCGTTGAATCCTCATTCCGGCTGCTACTTTTTGAATGCAGAACAGATGGCACACTGGGCTAAGCAGTCTCATTTTTTGGATAGAGATACTAGCTTTATCGGCCCCCTGGAAAGTGCGGCGACTTTAGGAATTATGCGGACTTTTAGAGTTTACAAGTCAACTCCTTCCTATGCTAATTTTTTGGAGATTCAACATTTTGGAGCGAGTTTTCTGAATTTGATTGGTAATAAGGTGAGGGTGCCGCAAGCAGGATGAGTTAAGATATTCAGGTAAGCTGCAATCCTTGAGAGGTGCATCTCACATCTTGCACCATTCTCAGGAACAGCCAAGATATTCTCATGAACAGGCAAGATGCCTGTTCCACAAATAATGAGTTTTCTTGTGGGAAGTAGGGGTTGGGCCGAAGAGCCCGCCCGTAAGTCCTACTATTTTACAGCAGTCAAAACATCGCCGATTTTAACTGTGCCGCTGTTGATAATTTTGGCTAAAACTCCAGTTTGTGCGTGACCGAATTCCTTTTGCAGTAAACTGAGTAGGGAAATATCCCGATCGCCCGTTTCTGGATTCACTTCTATATTGACACAGCGGCCGATTCGTGCTGTAACTTCTATACGCGCTGTTCCTAATTGAAACTGTTTTCCGATCAACTCAAATTCTGACCAAGCTGCCATACCTTCTAGCACAATGTTCGGGCGAAATCGGCCCACGTCAATGTTTTGAACAGCAATTTCTGTTAATTGGTCTAATGTGGCTTGACTGAGTAAAGAAATGTGTACGGGTTCTCGATCGGGATAACGAGTTTCGCCGCTGGTGTCGCCGACTAAGTGCAAAGGTGCAAACTGCGGGTGTCTCGCTTCTTTTGTGGGTTCAATTGCTGCCAAATATTCTGTGAAAAAACTGCCGATGCGATCGCGCCCCGCTGCTGTGTTTGTTTCTGCGGATAACACTGCAACTCCTTGACGCTTGACTGTTAAAACGGCAGTTTCCGGTTGATAATCACATTCTAAAGCTGCTAACAGAGGCCAATCGTTTTGAACCGCAAAATTTTTTTTGCTCATCCAAGGCACATTATCTGCGGGCTTTTTTGCAGCTTCCAGATTATCTGCAAACATTAAGGCAAAAGCTCGATCGCCCTTAATTCCGTGTCCTGCTGTTAAAGCAAACTCCGACATTTCTTGCGGTGTCAGCCCTTTAATTGGATAAATAAATAACTGTTTTATTGTTGCTAATGTCATAAATTTTTCCGAAGTTAGTAGAATCTAAGATTTTGCACCATTGTCAATAATCCTTTTTTGAACAGGCTTTTCAGCCTGTTCAGCGAGAATAGTGCAAGATGTGAGTAGAATTGGACTTACGCAGAACCTAAATCCTTTTTTGAACAGGCTTTTCGGCCTGTTCCACAAGAAAATCTACTCTTTGTGGAACAGGCCGAAAAGCCTGTTCAGCGAGAATAGGGCAAGATGTGAGTAGAATTGGACTTACGCAGAACCTATATATGTAGGTAGGGTTCGCCGCAAACTTTGGGGGAATAGAAGCTATTTCACACACATTAATCAAATTGCTATAAAAACCCGATTAAGCTAGCAATTCATAGCGGCGGATATCTGGAGGCCCAACGGCCAAACCGTCTAATTTCTGTACGGCGTCTTGAATGTGAGTTGAACCGAGATGTAGTTCGAGCAAATCAGCACTTTCCCACTCTTCAACATAGGTAAAATCTGTGGGATCGGCTTGATTTTGCAGGAGTTCGTATTTGATGCACCCTTTTTCTTTACGAGTTGGTTCTATAATGCTCAGCAGCAGAGATTTAAGTTCTGCTACTTTGTCGGGAAAGGCTGCGAGGCGGGCGACTACTCGCAAGGTTGTTTTGGACATAGGAAAAAAGAGGCTATGCTATTTTAATTGAATTTACGGATTTCAATGAAGCAAACACTGTCATCAGTAACTACTGTAGCGCGGAATGGAACCAAATCAGCAGCGTACTTGCTGCTATGCCACTGCACATAAAACCTTCAGCTCAAGCTGGATTTCTGGGCGCTCCAGTTTTCGATACTGTAGCAACCAATGAATACATCAAAACTGAGTTGCTCAAACTTGGATGGCTAGCGAAAATCAAGATTCCGCCGATATATCGATTTTTGGGAACAGATGTTGACTTTGGCTCTGCTGGTGCGATTGTAGAAGTTCAGTTTTCTCACTATGCACTTCTATTAAACAATACTGTGCGATCGCAATTGTTTTTCAACACTAAGACGCCTCTGACAGGACAGCCCGTTAAGGTTGTTATTATAGTTACAAGAGCACAAATGTTTCCTGCTGCTAATAGCAGCCTTTACTACGAGCAAGCTGTGAATCAGTTAACAGTATTATCGGCCTCTCTATTTAATGTACCGCTCAGAATAGTGTGTTTATTCAACCAAAGGAATACAAAAGTACCTGCAAAATTGACTGTTTACAGCGCTCGAACATCAAGGACAATAGTAACTCAGCAAGAGTGTGAATGTCAAATAATTTCAGGACGCTCGCCCCGCAGTCGCAGTTCTATTCGGATTATTTGAAAAATGATATACTAGCTCCACAGCTCAAGTTCTAATTGCTCTCCAATTTTAGTAGAATTCAGCGTTTTCTTACCGTTGCCATTTAGCTTGAGGTCTACTGGTGGAGCTTTTCCCCGAATATCCGCAGCAAAAGCAGCTTCCTCATAGAGCAAGCGTTTCTCCATTTCTTCTAAGTGATACTCTTCGGGATATATTTTTGCTTTGCTGCGTTCAGTTGGTTTTTTACCTACTTGTACGTCAAACCGAAATCCTTCTATTGGCTGTCCGGTTTTTTCTACATAGTCCCGCAGAGTTTTTAAGTTGGGGAAATAGCCGCGCTCGTCCGGTTCCCCGCTTAAACGACGCAGCGCAACTTGATAATATTTTAGATCCAATTCTGCACCGATAAAATGCCGATCGCAGTTTTTAGCTACAACGGCCGCCGTACCCGAACCCATATAAGGATCGATAACAACATTACCTTTCACCGTTGTAGTCAAGACAATTCTAGCTATTAAGTCTTCGGGAAATTGACAGGGATGTATAGTTTGTTCTTCGTGGTTGTGTTTGACGTTGCGGAACATCCAAATGTCGCCTGGGTTTTTCCCGTCAGGATTGCATGAAAGTTCGCCTTTGCGAGATCCCCGGTAATGTTTTTTATTTTGATACTTTTGCGGTACTCTAATATCGTCTAAGTTAAATATATATTCATCGGATTTAGTAAACCAAAGAATTGTCTCGTGGCGGCATGAGAATTTCTTTCTGCCGTGCAAACCGTGCTGTCTCCCCCAGATAATTCGATTCCGAGGAATTAACCCGCAGGATTCTAGAATTGGAAAGAAGCGAATATCGAGCGGAATTAGCGTACCCCGATCGGAGAAAGCACCGACTTGCCAGAACAGCGAACCTGATTTTTTGAGAATTCGGCTGCACTCTTGGAGCACAATTCTCTGTTCTTCTAAATAAATATTGAGAGCTTGCTTGGTTTCGTATTCCTTGCCCAAATTGTAGGGAGGAGAGGATACTACTAAATCAACGCATTCATCTGGCAAGCTGCTCAGAAGTTCCAGACAATTTCCCAGAAATATCCGATCTAGCGGGAGCTGTTCTCGGTTCTGGTGCTGCTGCATTTGCTTTGCCTTTAATTTCAAAAAAACTTCAACTTTCACTGAAGATAACCCAAATCAGTCAATTAGTCAATACGTCAATCTTTGGGATAAAATCGCTTGTTTTCTGTAGAATATTCCCAGGCGATATTCTCCGGGTCTTTTTCGCGGCTCCACTGAGCAAACTCCGGCTTAAGTTTCCACTTGCCGATCGTACTTGCGTGAACTTTGAACCTGCGGGATAGTTCCGTCTGGGTAAAAGAGATTTTGGGCTTTTGAGGAGTCTTGGTTTGAGCAATGGGGAATAAATTTGGTTTTTTCTCTTGTGTTTTTTCCCGATTTGTGGGAGGCTCTTGAACAGCTATTGCCGCATTAGCTGTTTCGCTTTGATTGACAGTTGGAGCTATTTGAAAATAATACAAAATTCCGCCTTGTTCCGTCACTTCAAAATCTGCGGCAAACTCAGAGGCTCGTTCGTCGAGATACTCTTGAACCTTTTCTCCGGGCAGTTTTGCATTCATCGCCAAATCCAAAGCCGTAACTCGCCCTTGATTTTCCTTGATCAACTTATAGAAAACCGAGTCTAAATGAGCGAGTTTATTTTTTTGCTGCTGCTGATAGAGCTTGTAAGCCCAAGCAACGCCCGCTGTGGTGGCGATCGCCCAAAACATCCTTCCCGACTCGAAACTGGCAACCGCCGTCAAGGAAATAGGCAAAAGCAGGGTAAGATATCCCCAAATGCTTCCCTTCTTTAGGTTATTGCTGTTTTTGACCATAGTTCCTAAACAGGTACGTAGTTTAGCTTAGTAGAGCGTGTTTGAATGCCGCGAAAGTTGTTCGACAGTCGATATATCGATCGGCCCGCTGACACACCCAAAAACGGATACTGTGCCGCGTACACTCGCCTTGTGGACAATCCCTAATTTTAGACCAAAGTTCCAGCTCCTTTGATTCAATGTCGCAAGTAAATCGAAAATCGAAAATCGAAAATCGAGTGACGCACTCTACGACAAAATCCCAGAATCTACTTTTTTTGCAACCGAGGGTTCATGTACTTTTTTCGCAAACAGATTGCCATCCTGCTGATAGTTGTTGCTTGCTGTACGCTGACGATTAGTTGCAGCGAGAGTCGAACTGTCCAGTGTACTAAATTTACTGAAATTGTCAACAAAGGCAACGCTCTCATTGATGTTGATAAAGACAGCAACGATGCTGCAACGACCGACAATTTAGCTAAAAATTTGAACCTAATAGCGAATGAACTTCAAGCTCTGCGAATAACAGATCCAACCCTCAAAGAAATTCAGGAGCCATCGGTTAAATCCTTCCAGGAAATTAGTCAAGCACTCGGCGACATAAGCAAAAGCCTTCAGGCTGGAAATCTCGCTTCTACAAGTATAGAAGGTCGAGAGCAAATCCAAACAGCTCAAGCAGATATTATTAGAGCCGGCCAACAGGCGAATCAAGCAGCCGCAAATCAAGACGCTTTGACTAGCAAACTGATTAATTATTGTAAGGGCGATCGCTAAAGGCTAAGAGTTTTGTATTTTGAGATTGCCACGCGAACCCCAACAACCCACGGGGGGTGAAGGAATTTGAGGAATGCGTCGCCTTCACCTACTATCTACCCCTTTGCAATTACCCAATTTAGTGATGAATTTCTAGATTCAAAATATAGCGACCGAGTTGCACTTTCTCCGACCACAACTCGTATTCTAACTGCAAGTGATCCGGTTCCGGCTTTCCTGTCAGGGTCAAGTTGCGAGTGAAGTTGCGGAGTCGCAACTGTTCGGGAGTCGCCAGCGATTCGCCCTGAAGCCAATAACGGCTCAGGCCGTACATTCCTCGTTCCCAGCAGTGGCGGTAACTGTATTTGCCGTTTCCTTGCATCGTCATAATGACTCGATAGGGCGAAACTTCTAGCCAGAGCAACCGGGGTTTTGTAGTTGGGGGTAAGATTGTAACTGGCTCGGCAGATTCGTTGGAACCGTCGGAAAATTCGCGATCGATTATTGCTGGTTCGTGCAACAACAAGTGAAAGCGCTCGCGGTCTTTTTGATAAAGCGTAGCAGCGGTTTCAACGACTGACCACAAAGGTAAATCTGTGGAGACGAGCGATAAACTTACAGGCTTGCGGTGATGGGTCAGCATAAATAAAAGTTTAGGAGTTGTGGTGGATCGGGCAGTTTGAGATTTGAGATTTTAGACTTTAGATTTTAGATTGGCTGGGTTCCAAATTCCGGAGCTTTTGCTTAACAAAATGAAAAATCTACAACTCGCAATCGAAAATCTAAAATTGTTTAGTCACAATTCAATCATCTGGTCGATAACTCAGAGCTGGAGATGAAATCTAAGCAGATACACGGATAATATTTGTGAAATTAATGTGAAATCCGTGCCGTTGCGTCCGCACTCCCGTGTCGCCGACAACTGACAGCGGAGTCTCCGGGCGAGTTTAATCAGCCTTTAAGTTAACCGGACACATTGGGAAAAAACCCTCAGCCCGTACAAAAGACGACTGACTTAGGACTGAGAAAAAGGTAGGATAGCTAACGCCATCCAATCCTAGTTTATCTCAATGCAAGCTGACATTATAACTACTACGCTTCTTGACAAAAGCCAAACTTTAAGCATTCAAAAACCGGCATCGGGCTTGTCGCTGGTGGGGAGGATTCGAGTTCCGGGCGATAAGTCGATTTCTCACCGAGCTTTGATGTTGGGTGCGATCGCCCAAGGTGAAACTACTATTGAGGGACTGCTCCTAGGAGAAGACCCCCGCAGCACGGCTAAATGTTTCTCGCTCTTGGGAGCCAAAGTTTCTGAACTCAACGCGGAACGGGTGACAGTCACGGGCGTCGGAATTGGCGAGTTAGAGGAGCCTGTGGAAGTCTTGGATGCGGGTAATTCCGGCACGACGATGCGGCTGATGTTGGGAATTTTAGCCTCTCATCCGGGGCGTTTTTATGCGGTAACGGGTGACAGTTCTCTGCGATCGCGCCCCATGTCGCGCGTCATTAAACCGCTACAACAAATGGGAGCGCAAATTTGGGGGCGAAAAAGTAATTCTTTAGCTCCTTTAGGGATACTGGGACAGCAGTTAAAACCGATTCACTACCATTCTCCGATCGCCTCGGCTCAAGTTAAATCTTGCATTTTGCTCGCCGGTTTGATGGCGGAGGGAGAAACTACAGTCACAGAACCCGCTCTGTCGCGGGATCACAGCGAACGGATGCTGCGAGCGTTTGGAGCCCAATTGAGCGTCGATCCAGAAACTTGTAGCGTGACAGTCACTGGGCCGACACAACTGCAAGGGCAGAATGTGATTGTACCGGGGGATATTAGTTCGGCGGCATTTTGGCTAGTTGCTGGGGCGATCGTCCCAGGTTCCGAGCTCGTAGTCGAAAATGTCGGCGTCAACCCAACTCGTACAGGCATTTTGGAAGCTTTGGAGATGATGGGCGCCGATATTGAACTGCAAAATCAGCGAGAGGCGGCTGGGGAACCTGTAGCGGATATTTTGGTTCGTAGTTCCGGCCAATTGCGGGGATGCACCATTGCAGGCGACTTAATTCCCCGACTGATTGACGAAATCCCGATTTTGGCAGTAGCGGCGATCTTTGCCTCCGGTACTACAATAATTCGAGATGCGGCCGAGTTGCGAGTCAAAGAGAGCGATCGGCTGGCGGTGACTGCTGCCGAACTCAACCGCATGGGAGCCCAAATTTCCGAGTTACCTGACGGTTTAGAAATTACCGGGGGAACTCCTTTGACGGGCGCGGATGTTGACAGCTACACCGACCACAGAATCGCCATGAGTTTGGCGATCGCAGCCCTCAACGCCACAGGTATTACTAACATTCACCGGGCAGAAGCTGCTGCCATTTCCTACCCCGACTTTACCGCCACTTTGCAACAAGTTTGCCATCCAAATTGAGATTGGGAGAGTGGGAGAGGGGGAGAGGGAGGAGTGGGAGATTAGGAAAGAGGAGAGTGGGAAAAATCCTCTTTCTTCCTTCTTCCTGACATCCGTTACATCCGTTGCCGAACTTCCTTCTTCCCTCTTCCTTCAACACCCCTTTAAGAATCTTTACCTACAACTTGTTCTTTTAAAGAATCAATTTCCGTTAACAACTCTTGGCGATTAGAAGCCTTGAGCAGATAGCGGTAAACAAACCAACCCGTATATCCCATGCCAATCAACTCAAAAATTGGAGCTACCAAAGGGACATCATTAAGAGCACCTAAAACTCCCAGCATTACCTTAATACTAATACCGCCTGCCAGGATTAAACCAACTGTGATGAGGGGCTTTTGGTAGTCAGCAAAAAAATTAGAGAGATAGGCTGGAAGTTCCGACAAAATTGTAATAACTTGGTCTTTAATATCTTGGAACTGGCCGGCCGTTGTTTCTGTGGTTGTCACTGTAGTCATGACCCCCGGTTTGTCCTCAACCAGATCTACTGTCACCACTTCAGTGATTGTTTGTGTCTCGTCCGAAAAGTTAGCTTGTGTCATTGGATACTTACTCCGTTGTCAGGTAAAATTGCAGGCTGTGAATTGCTGCCAGTAGAATTCTCCGGCAATTAGCACAGCATCCGCGCTGCAGGGACTAATTGATGAGACTAAGGCAGAGTTTCACAAATTGCAAGCAAAAATAATGATATGACTTGATTTTAAACAATTGCCTTCGCTGCCAAATCGGTCTTTTGACTCATTTTTTCACTTGAGAGAGGTCGATTTGATTCGGGCAAGGGCGTCCTTGTTCAAAGTCGGTGATATTGCCGATCGTGGTTTCGGCGATATTTTTCAAAGCTTCCTCGGTGAAAAAAGCTTGGTGTCCGGTAATCAGGACGTTGGGGAAAGTCAGCAAGCGCTGAAAAACGTCGTCTTGAATAACGTGATTTGACAAATCCTCAAAAAACAGATCCGTCTCTTGTTCGTAAACATCTAAGCCTAGGTAGCCAATTATACCAGACTTCAGTGCTTTGGTGACAGCTTTAGTGTCAATCAACTGACCGCGGCTGGTATTGATCAGCATCATCCCTGGTTTCATTTGCTCGATCGCCTCTGCACCGATTAAATGGTAAGTTTCCGGTATCAGCGGACAGTGCAGGCTGACAATATCAGAGGTGGCGAACAGTTCCGGGAGTGCGACGTATTCCATGCCTAGGGCGAGGCAATCTGGGTTTTGGTAAACATCGTATCCCAACAGGCGACACCCGAATCCGTGCAAAATTTGGGCAGTAATTGCGCCAATTCTGCCTGTTCCGACGATTCCCACCGTTTTGCCATGAAGGTCAAAACCCAACAAGCCGTCTAGGGCGAAATTGCCTTCGCGGACGCGGTTGTAGGCCCGGTGGATTTTGCGGTTGAGGGACAAAATCAGAGCGACTGCGTGTTCGGCCACTGCGTAGGGAGAATAAGCCGGAACTCGCAGCAGAGTTAGATTTAAATCCTTCGCTGCTGCTAAATCGACGTGATTAAATCCGGCGGATCTCAGGGCCAGCAAGCGGACGCCTTTTTCGGCAATGCTAAGCAGCGTTTTCGCGTCCAAGGAGTCGTTCACGAACGCGCAAACGGCCGGAAATCCAGCAGCCAAAACGCTGGTTTCCAGGTTCAGACGCGGTTCAAAAAAAACTAAATCGTGTTTGCCGCCGACATTCGCTGCTTCCAGAAATGTGCGATCGTAGGATTTGGTGCTGAATACGGCTACCTTCATGATTTTTGCCTGCAAACCCAGTAATAGTTGGAAATTTTTTCCAGATCAACTCTAAATTTTACTAGAATACCGTTGCCCCAAACAACCCACTTTCCATGAAAAATATTGAATTTCGTAACAAGAGCCTCTCTGAAGAACACAATTTTTTAGCTTGAGGGCAACTCCTGCTTAATTTTGGGAATTTCATTGCTTATACTGTAGTGAAGCGCGAGCGTTAATTGCTAAATTCTTAGGACAAACTCCAATGCCTAAAAAAATCAAAACTATAATTTATGAAATCTTAGAAACCTCAGAGTCAAGCAATTTATACAGTTTAGCAGATGATGTTTTCATAACTTGTTTGATTCTGATTAACGTCGCAGCTTTTATTGCTTCTACTTCCCCCACCTTGTCGCCAGAACACACATCGCTTTTGGCAAACATCGAAATTGTTTCCTCCTTAGTATTTACAATAGAATATATTTTGAGGCTATGGGTTTCTACAGTCGATCGCAAATACAGCCACCCGCTTTGGGGAAGATTGAGATATGCTCTTACACCGCTAAGCTTGATTGATTTAATTTCAATCTTACCTTTTTACTTCTTGCTGTTATTTCCTAGTTTTAACTTCGTTAACTTAATTCGTGTTTTGCGCCTGTTGCGCTTGCTAAAAATGAGTCGCTATTCAGAATCGCTCAGAACTCTGGGAGCAGTATTGTACGCTAAAAAAGAAGAGTTAATTGCCACTGCATTTGCAGTTTTTATTCTCTTAATATTTGCCTCTAGCGTCATGTATTTTGTTGAAAACGAGGCGCATCCCGAAACTTTTGCGAGCATCCCCGATGCAATGTGGTGGGGAGTTGTGACATTAACTACTGTCGGTTACGGTGATATTTATCCAATCACTCCTTTAGGAAAATTGTTAGGAGCAATATTAGCATTTTTGGGAATTGGAATTTTTGCGTTACCTGCGGGGCTCATCGCTGCGGGTTTTTCCGAGGAAGTCCAAAGGAGAAAGCAGGAAAAAATGGCGGCAAATTTAGAGCAATCGGCGAATTGTCAATCGGTCAAAAGGCTGGCGGAAATCGAGGTCGGCTTTGAAGAAAAGCAAAGGGCGATCGCACTTCACATCGAAAGTTCGTCAGACTTGATGAAAAAATGTGTTCAAATTGCCAAACAGAAGTTAGGAAGTGATTTTCAAAATGAACAAATTATACGCGATTTAGCTATTCATTTGTACAATGAAGCCGTCCGCAAATTCGACCTGTAATTACAGATATATATTGCCTGTAATTCCACCCAATCGTTGCCATCGCTTGTGGTTGGTTATCACTGCTTTATGTAATGACTCATGACCAATAGTTAATTACCAATCTGGTGGCAAATTGTAATATTCGAGAGTTGATTTGTCTGCCAGCAAATCTTGGGTTTTTCTGTCAATTTTTATCTCACCATCCGCCAAAACTAACGCCCTTTGAGTCGTTTTACCGATCCAATTCAAATTGTGAGAAGCAATCAAAATTACCTCGATCGGCAATTGGGACAAAACAGACGCCAAATGACGCCGCCACGAGGGATCGAGTCCGTTCGTCGGCTCATCTAAGATTAAAATTGCCGGCTCTAATGCTAAAATTGCTGCCAAGGCTGCTAATCTTCTTTGACCTCCCGAAAGTTCGTGGGCCGAACGGTTGGCAAATTCTACTAAACCAAATTCGTCTAATAGGGCTAAAGCTCGATCGCGCGCCACTCCCGGCGGCACTCCGTAATTGCGAGGCCCGAACATGACATCCTCTAAAATAGTCGGCATAAATAGCTGGTCGTTAGCATCTTGAAAGCAAAATCCAATCTGCCTGCGCGCCTGCGATAACGTCGCCTCTTCCAACTTTTTTCCCTGCACTCTAATCTCGCCCGCTTGAGGGATTTTTAATCCGATCAAGTTTTCGAGTAAAGTGCTTTTACCAGCACCTGTCAGGCCGAGTAGAGCCACTCTTTCTCCTGGTTGCAAACTAAAAGAAATTCCCCGCAATATTGGCTTTTGATCGGGATAGCCAAATACTAAGTTTTCTACTTCGATTGTTGGCACAGATTTTAGTCTACTCAAGTTTTATTTGCCTCGATTTTAGGATTAAGAGTATGTAACCGCAGAGAGCACAGAGGGCGCAGAGAGGGGAAGGGAGAAGGCAAAAGGTAGAGGAATGAATTAATCAATTACCAATTACCAATTGCCCCTTCTAAATTACCACTTACCATAAGAAGCTATTGTTAATCCGGCTGCCATTACAATTGCTACTGTCAGCCAGAGTCGCTCTTTTGGTGTTGATTTTGATTCGGCAGGTACAGCTCCTTGATACCCGCGAATTAGCATTGCTGCGTGTACTCTTTCTGCCCGATCGAGACTTCGCAAATAAAGCGCTCCGATCATGGAAGCACTGGCGTAGCGCAGCCATCCTCCGGTACCCGACAAGCCCCGGAGTTGGGCTGATATTTTCATGCGGTTGACTTCGGACAGCAGGATTTCTAAGTATTGTCCTGTTAAAAGTACAATTTCTTGCAAACCTGCTGGTAGGGGTAATCCTTTGAGGGCGATTCCGAAACTGTGGGGTGGCAAAGTTAGCAGAAAACTGTTCATAATTAGCAGGCAAATTAGGGAACGCAGCAACAAAAAACTGGCGCGTTCCCAACCTTGGGGCAGCACTAATAAGGACAGAAAAATCAATTCTGCTCCCAACAGTTGCGCTAGGGTTCGCACCGGAGCCCTGAGCCAAAACGACCAAAAAAGTGCGATCGCCCCATAAATTCCCAGCCACAGCCAAGCGCCTGTCTTCAGAAAACCCATGCCAATCACAATTGTGAGAGACACTCGCAATCGAAAAGGTATGGAGAGTTTAGACATCTTTAGGTTTTACCACCAACTGAGCAATCCCAAAAGCCGCGCCGAAGCTGAAGGCAGACCCTAAAAGTCCAGCAATGCTAGTACCAATAGGCTGTTCTTCTAATCCTTTAACTGTGTAATCTGCTAAAGGAGTGGGATTTTCGATCGCCACAGCTTCTTTATCTTTAAAGCCGTATTTTTCGGCTACCGCTTCTAACCCGTCAGGCCAACTTGAAGCAAATAGTGAAAGCACCCCGGAAATTAATAAAACTCCGATTACTGGCACTATCCATTTCTGCAATTGTGGCTGTTCTCCCGGCAGTAAATCCGGCCGCACTTTGACGAGATAAGTTAACACGCCGCCTGTAATTACCCCTTCGCCAATCCCAATTAAAATATGTACCCCTACCATTGCTGGCAATGCGATATTGAGCCCTACAGTACCAGAAATTGCCAATTGGATCGCCACACTAATCGAAGCAGCCACGACGCTGAGGCCAGCGGCAATACCCGCAGCTAGGGGCAAACGATTTCTAGAACCTCCCAAAAGTTGCTGCAATGGCTGCAACAGCCACCAGCCCACCCAAATGCCAACTAGCCCCATGTTAAAAATATTAGCTCCCAAGGCGGTGATGCCCCCGTCGGCAAACAAGACGCTTTGAATTATAAAAACTGTGCTCATCGCTAAAGTTGCCGCCCAAGGGCTCCCCAAAACGACGGAAGCGAGCGCCCCTCCCAACAAGTGGCCGCTAGTGCCACCAGCTACCGGAAAGTTGATCATCTGGGCTGCAAACACGAAAGCTGTAGTTAAGCCCATAATTGGGGCTTGTCGGAGTCCAAGACTGGCGCTGGTTCGATTTAGGGCAACTGCGATTGCTGCTGCGCTTGCTATGCCGGTGGCAATGGCTACTGGCGGTGAAAGAAAACCATCAGGTATGTGCATTGATGTATCCTAACGAGAGAAGTTCCAACTCTTTAGTCAACTATTTTTTACTAAAATTTAAAACCCCCTCTGGGGGCATTAATGCGATCGAGCGATCGGGGGATTTGCGGCGGGCGATCGCTTATTTGACATAGATTCGGGCTTCACAGCCAAAGTTTTGAGGATGAAAATGCAACATTAAATAATCCTGAAGAATTATTCGGATATTGTACCGAAGACCCCCACATTCAAGCTTTTTGATAAAAAGGATCAATGTTTGTTTACAGATTAACCTGCAAAATGTATTTACCATCAAGCTCAAGCAATAATTAAAAAAAAATATCAAGAAAAAACTGAAAATCCCTAATTGGTTTTATTCCCACTCTTGAGAATAACTTACATTAAATTTTTGACCGAAATCATCCAGGATACAAGTCCTGAATTCATCCGTCCAGAAATAAAAAACCTGTATCCGATGAAACTTGCCGAACGTATTTATCTCGCGCAAGTCAGTCGATTTTAGATTTTAGATTTTAGATTTTAGATTTACCCCACAGATAAATCTGGGAGCTTGAACTAGGGTCTAAAATTTTGATCTTTCCACCACTCCTGTACGTGGCAGCGTATCCGTTTTTGGGCTGGGTTAATGCTTTAATCTAAAATCTCACATCTCAAATCTAAAATCGATTGACTTTTCCCATCGCAATGTGGCGCGTTAGGGAACATCTCATATTTGTAAAAACACTTCTTCTTCCTCTTCCCTCCTGCCTCCTGCCTCCTGCCTCCTGCCTCCTGCCCCCCAGCAAGAGAGCCTCAAAACTCCAATTTTTAGCTGGGCTGCTTTCATTCAGATGCTCCCGCGCGTTAGCCAAAAATAAATGTTTCGCGGTTTTCATGTCAAGTCTTTGACAATGGAGGGGCAAAATCCCGCTAATGCTGTTGCTAAGGGGTGGCCTAACGAGCTATTGCGAGTAACAGTCCGCTTCCGGCTGCAAATAATTCCAGTTTAGCTGTTGACAACCCCAAAAATTTGTCTGACAAGTCTCCAGAGGTTGTACCTTTCACTAATATGTCTACTGAAACGGCTATGGCAAGTAGGGCTACAGATAATACTCTCCAAGCTGTACCTGTATCAGCAGCCCAGCAGAAAGTTTAGGCGGTAGATGGAACAAATCAGACAGCAGAAATTACGGCGTAAAACTAGATGAGTTAACTCTGAAACTGTACGATCGCATCGATCGAAGTTGGCAAATTAGCCCTACGTTCAATCAAAATCTAGTCTATCGAGTCAGTACAAGTCAAGATGGGGCGATGGCGTTCCGCCCCGCAAGCTACGGCAATTTCCAGCCACTCAATCAACCAGCCAAGGATTACACCAAAGAAACTCCTTTGCCAAATCTCCTCAAATCTTCCGAAACTAGCAGCAGTAACAGTGCAGCACCAGTCGCTAAATTTACTGTAGTGTTTGAACCTACAGGAACCTTAGAAGTTAACCCCTAGCTCACATACAACATCTCTCCGGTAAGCTGCGCCATCAGCACCTTACTTTTCCTTTTTAACTTAAATGTGCTATTATAAACAGCGCCCTCTAAGGCATTCTACCTCTAAAACAACAAATGAAAGAACTTGACGAGAAAAAAACCCAGGAACTGCTATGCACCATCATGGAATGGGAACTTGCAGGTGTCGTGCGCTATACCCACTATTCACTAATGGTGACAGGGCCAAACCGGATTCCCATCGTGCAGTTTTTTAAAGCACAAGCAACGGAATCTCTACTCCACGCCCAACAAGCAGGAGAAATTCTCACCGGTTTAGAGGGACACCCCAGTCAGAAAATTGCTCCCATCGAAGAAACCTACAAACACTCGGTGAAAGACTTGTTAGAAGAAAGTTTAAATCACGAGAAAAAAGCCCTCAAAAAGTATAAGTCTTTACTTGAAGTCGTGACCAACTCCAGCGTTTATTTGGAAGAATATGCCCGAAATCTAATTGGGCAAGAAGAATTACACCAAGTAGAACTGAAAAAAATGCTCCGGGATTATAGTTGATTTAATCATTAGTTAATTGTGATTGGTTATGGGTTATTGGTTATTGGTTATTTCCAATGACCAATGACCAATGACCCATGCCCCATGACCATGCCCCCTAATTATAAAAAATGAATTTTAGTGAAGCCATACCAACTTTTATAGTTACCCTGCGCGAAGGCGTAGAAGCCGCCTTAGTAGTCGGAATTGTACTAGCTTGTCTTAAAAAAGCTGAGCAAAGTAACCTCAATTCTTGGGTTTATGCAGGTGTCGCAGTCGGCATTGCTTCTAGCGGTATTGTGGGTGTTATATTCAATGGATTGCTCGCAGCACTATCAACATCTGAGCAGCCTTACGCACCAGTCATTAAACAGCTATTAGAGGGCGTATTGGGAATTGTGGCGATCGCAATGCTAAGCTGGATGCTAATTTGGATGACTCAGCAAGCTCGCTTTCTCAAAGCAGAAGTTGAAGGAGCAGTTACAGCAGCTTTGACAGAAAATAGCAATGCCGGCTGGGGCGTATTTGGCTTAATTTTTATTGCGGTACTGCGCGAAGGTTTTGAAACAGTTATATTTGTCAGCGCTCAATTTCAACAAGGTTTGAGTCCCGCTTTGGGTGCTTTGGGCGGTTTGACTGGGGCGGCAATCATTGGCGCGCTACTGTTCAAGTGGGGTGTCAAAATTGATATCCGCCTGTTTTTCAAGTTTATGGGGATTTTGTTGTTGTTAATCGTGGCAGGTTTGGCAGTATCTGCACTCAAGCATTTTGACCAAGCCGCTGGGATTTTGTCGCAGATGAATAGCAAGTATGCAGCGATTTGTGTTTATTACGATCGCCTCGCACCAGTCCACTCTTGTATTTTAGGCCCGATGGTGTGGAATGCAGCAGAAATTTTGCCCGATCGACAATTTCCAGGAGTGATTCTCAAAGCACTGTTTGGATACAGAGAGCGACTTTATCTCGTCCAAGCGGCGGCTTACACAATATTCTTAACCACCATCGGCAGTCTTTATTTCCAAAAATTAAGTTCTAAGCCGACTGTTCCCAACCAAAATACTCCGCCAGCTCGATCGGAAACTCGCCCTCAGTAGGTATGCAAGCATTTGTTATCGGTTGTTTTGCTGATTCCAAGCAGAGAAAAAAATTAGCCCAACAGGCAAAAAAATGACCAAAATTTTTCAGGTTGCGGGATTGATTATTTGACTTTTATATGTCATTATTTAATAATGGTAATAGTTTTTATTATTTCTATAAATAAGCTGTGGAGTATTTAAAATAGTATTGTATGGTGCGGAGCGTCCTCCGCGTTTCCCTTGTCGGTGGAAGCGAGCGATATCTGACGCACCCTACTGACATCGTTAGTGGTTTAAATGCTCCACAGCTTACTTGTATTATTATTATTTAATAATACCGTAAATCCCCCCAAAAAGCCAGCCATACCCACTCAAAAAACACAAAAATTTTATAAGCAAAATTAACCAACTTAAAAAATTTACAGTTAACGGTTAACAGGGTAATGCAAGACGCGGACTACCGCTAGGGCGAGCCTGTGAGGACCTAGGCGCACCCTGCAAAAGTTAAGGCTGTTCTTCCCCACCCCAAATCTGCCCCCAGCCAGATTTGGAGTAAACAGTTTTCTGATATGCGCTGTTATCGCTTATAATAAGTACAAGAATATTTACAGAGCTCCGAAAGTTCTTAATCAACCTTATAATCCTTAATGAAGCTTAAAATTAAAAAATTGTTCGTTAAAGTTACCTGGAACCCCCAGAAGGCTGTAGGATCTGCCATTCGGTTAGCGGTGAGATAAATAATGATGCCCCGGATACTTGTTATTGATGATGACGCGGCGATCGCCGAACTTGTAGCCGTCAACCTAGAAATGGCTGGCTATGAAGTCACCCAGGCAGAAGACGGCATCAAAGGTCAGGCACTAGCAATACAACTGCTCCCCGACCTGATCATCCTAGACCTCATGCTGCCTAGAGTAGACGGATTCACCGTATGTCAGCGTTTGCGGCGTGACGAGCGCACCTCAGACATTCCCGTCTTGATGTTGACAGCCTTAAGTCAAACTCAAGACAAAGTAGAAGGCTTCAACTCCGGCGCCGACGACTACCTGACAAAACCCTTTGAACTAGAAGAGATGCTAGCCCGAGTGCGAGCTCTACTAAGGCGCACAGACCGCATTCCCCAAGCTGCCAAACACTCCGAAATTCTGAATTACGGCCCGCTGACCCTTGTCCCCGAAAGGTTTGAAGCTGTTTGGTACGCTCAGACAGTCAAACTGACCCACCTAGAGTTTGAGTTGCTGCACTGCTTGCTTCAGCGCCACGGTCAGACAGTCTCTCCCAGCGAAATTCTCAAAGAAGTGTGGGGTTACGACCCCGACGACGACATCGAAACTATTCGTGTACACATCAGACACCTGAGAACCAAGATGGAACCCGATCCCCGCCATCCTCGGTACATCAAAACCGTATACGGGGCTGGTTATTGCCTGGAGTTACCCAACAACGAACAAGTAGCTGAAGAAACCAAATCCTCTGCTTGAGCTAGCACGCCAGATGCAACAAGCAGTTAAAAATCCCGCTAGAAAAGCCTGAGAGCATTTGCTCTCAGGCTTTGTTGTTTTGAGTTTGAGATGAATATGTCAACAAGTAGCCATTAACTCTCTTGATTCGGAAAAAAATAATCCCGCATCCCCCTCTCACCGCAGGGCGGTTTCATTCTCAGGAAAATCGCGATTTTGTAGTAGGGGCTGTGCGACCCCTACTCCCCGTGCCCGCCCCCCCACGGACGATGAAATCGATGTTTCAAATATCGGGACTCTTCACGAGGGTTTGCCCCTACGGAGCCTGAAACAGCCCTGCCTCTAACCGTACTTTTAGAGAAGCTTGTCCATAGGAAAGTACCGGATTTCTTTTTCCACCTTGTCTTTTTCGAGAGGATTGGATAGCTACTTAGGGCTTGCTGAAAAAGTCAGAAAACAGCATTTAGAAAGATGAGTGAATTTGAGCTGGCATCGGCAATATAAGTTGTGTCAATCTTGTGATGGCGAAACATAGCTTTTACCAATGATTTAAGCCAAAAAACATGACAAAAGGTTTTTGTTGTGAAATAGACCGAAAAAAAGCCAAAAAGCCTGCCGTAGCAGGGCAGAAAGATTCATCACCAGAAAAGTTATTGCGATGCTTGTTTCAGAAGTATTACCAAGTTTAGCCATCACTCTACCGAGGCTGAATCTTCTTTTGGCTTCTCCAAATTTTCCCTCAATTGAGTTACGAATTCTCTCGTCTGACTGAGCCTGTTTTTTCGTTGACTTGCTGATATTTGTCGGGGGCCTTCCTAGAGGGGGGCCACTCATTCTAATCCCTCTTTCTTTGCACCACGCTCGATTTTCTCTGGTTCGATAAATTCGATCTACATG
>NZ_JAUBOR010000081.1:0-13199 GCF_036700305.1 Microcoleus sp. Z1_A1 | reverse complement strand
ACTCAACCGAAGTCTATTCTTTGCACTCCTCTGCTGCACCAAGGTAAGTTGACTGGCCTTCTTTATTTGGAAAATAATCTGACTGAAGGGGCTTTTACTACGGATCGGCTTGAGTTGTTAAAACTTTTATCTTCCCAAATTGCTATTTCCATTGAGAATGCTCAGCTTTACGATCGATTAGGGGAATACTCGCGAACGCTGGAACGTAAGGTTATAGAAAGAACGCAAGAATTGCAACAGGAAATCGCTGTTAGGATGCAGACAGAAAGAGCCTTGGGCAAGTCTGAGGAAAAGTTTTCTAAAGCCTTTCGTTCCAGTCCTAACCCGATCGCGATCGCCCGATTTGCAGATGGACGCTACATCGAAGTGAACGACAGTTTCCTCCGCACTTTTAGCTACTCTCGCGAACAGGTAATTGGTTTTACAGCAATTGATTTGAATTTTTGGGGTAATTTAGAAGAATGTGACAGATACAGACAGCTCTTGCAAGAATCAGGAGTGGTTCGCAATCAGGAATTCGATTGTCGTACTTCATCAGGCGAGGTGAGAAAGATGCTGGTATCAGCAGATATTATTGAGCTGGGTGGAGAAGCGTGTATTCTGTTAGTCACTAACGACATTACCGAGCGTCAAAGGGTAGAAGAAGCGCTCAAAGAAAGCGAGGCTAAATACCGTGACTTAGTTGAAACATCGCAGGATATGATTTGGTCACTTGATATCGAAGGGCGTTATACCTTCGTCAACGCTGCTGTAAAACATATATTTGGCTACTTGCCTAAAGAAATGATAGGGCGAAAATTTAGTGATTTTCAGCTACCTGAACAACTTCCAAAAGATAAAAAGATATTCCAACGTATGCTGAATGGAGAGTCTGTATTTCAGTATGAAACTATACAATTAGCTAAAGATAGTAGACCTATCAATCTCCGGTTTAATTCACTTGTATTGCGGGATTCCGAGGGAAAAATTCTCGGAATAACTGGCACAGCTAGCGATATTACGGAAAGTAAAAAAGCAGAGGCAGCCTTACAAAAATCCAAAGAAGTTGCAGATGCGGCTAACAAGGCTAAAAGCGAATTTTTATCAAAAATGAGTCACGAATTGCGAACTCCCCTCAATGCAATTCTCGGCTTTACCCAAGTGCTGGCGCGCGACTCATCCCTTTCTCAGATACAGCAGGGACAGATAGGCATCATTAGTCGTTCTGGCGAGCATTTGCTGACGCTGATTAATGACGTGCTGGAAATGTCTAAAATAGAGGCAGGTCGGATTACCTTAAATCCTACTAGCTTTGACCTGTATCATTTGCTCCATTCTCTCGAAGAAATGCTCAAAATTAAAGCGGATTCTAAAGATTTACAGCTCAGTTGGCACATCGATTCTAACATTCCTCAGTATGTAAAAACTGACGAAAGTAAATTGCGTCAAGTATTGATTAATCTGCTAGGAAATGCGATAAAGTTTACGAGCAAGGGAAGTGTGACGCTTAGGGTAGCAGCAATTAGTGCGAAACAAAAGTCCCCAACAGACAACGAACCACGGACTATTACGTTTGAAGTGGAAGACACTGGTTACGGCATTGCTCCTACTGAGCTAGATTCTTTATTTAAGGCTTTTGTGCAAACTGACGCAGGTCGGAAATCTCAAGAAGGAACAGGCTTGGGTTTACCAATCAGCCGACAATTCGTACAACTGATGGGAGGAGACATTACCGTCAGCAGTACCTTGCATCGAGGAACAATTTTTAGTTTTGATATCCAAATTAGTTCCCCAGAGATGGCTGAAGTTCAACCTCGACAATCAAGAAGGCGGGTAATTGGTTTACAACCCAACCAACCCTCATATCGCATCTTGGTGGTTGATGATAAATGGGAGAGCCGTTTGCTATTGGTTGATCTTCTCGAACCGCTTGGCTTGGAGGTGCGCGAAGCAGTAAATGGTCAAGAAGCTATTAGAATCTGGGAGACTTGGAAACCTCACCTAATTTGGATGGATATGCAAATGCCTGTGATAGACGGGTATGAGGCTACCAGACAAATTAAAGCCAAGATTCAAGATGAGGCTACCCCAATTGTTGCGTTGACCGCTAGCGCTTTTGAGGAAGAGCGAGCCATTGTTTTATCATCAGGCTGTGACGATTTTGTGAGCAAGCCTTTTCAAGAAGAAGTGATTTTTGCCAAAATGGCTGAACATTTAGGGGTACAGTATATTTATGAAGATTTACCGAACGTTACATTATCTCACGTTGAGGGTCAAGACTTGAGTGTAAAAGAAGGGAAAAAAACTGAAAAATTAAGGACAACTTTGGCGACAATGCCTACGGATTGGGTGAGACAGTTACATCATGGAGCTATCGATGCTGATGCCGGCCTGATTTTAAGTTTAGTCTCCACAATCCCTGAATCCGATAGTTTTTCTGCAGAGATTATCACCGATTGGATTCATAATTTTCGATTTGATAAAATTACTGACTTAACCGAACAAATAATCCCATGAACAGCCAGCAATTAGCATCTCATGTTGCCAATCTTTTAGTGGTTGACGATACTCCCGACAACCTGCGTCTTTTATCGACTATGTTGAGCGACAAAGGATATAAAGTTCGGGGCGTAATCAACGGGGAAATGGCATTAAAAGCAGCGCGTTCTACCCCGCCAGATTTGATTTTATTGGACATCACGATGCCCCAGATGAACGGCTATGAAGTTTGCCAACATTTAAAAGCGGATGGCAGAACTTCGGGTATTCCAGTTATTTTCTTGAGCGCCCTAGATCGAGTCTTGGATAAAGTCAAAGCATTTGCTGTGGGAGGAGTAGACTACATCACCAAGCCATTTCATTTAGAAGAAGTTTTAGCTCGTGTCGAAAATCAACTAACTATTCAGCGTTTGCAAAAAAAAATGCACGAGCAAAATGCGCGATTGCAGGAGTCTGAGGCTAAAGAGCGGAATAAATCCCAACAACTAGAGCTGGCTCTACAACAGTTACAAAATGCACAAGCTCAGCTCATCCAAAGCGAGAAAATGTCAAGTTTAGGGAATGTCGTAGCGGGGGTAGCTCACGAAATTAACAATCCGATTAGTTTCATTAAAGGGAACCTCTCGCCCGTAAGGGAGTACACTGAAGATTTGCTGAGGCTGGTGCAACTTTACACAGAAGATTTCCCCAATCCCACAGCAGCTATCCAGGAACAACTGGAGGCAATCGATTTCGCTTTTCTCAGGAATGACTTGCCGAAGCTAATTGCTTCTATGAGCATAGGAGCTGATCGAATTGGAGAAATAGTGCAATCGCTGCGGAATTTTTCCCGACTCGATGAAGCTGAGTTAAAAGCGGTGGATATCCATGAAGGAATTGAGAGTACGCTGATGATTTTGCAGCATCGGCTGAAAGATGAAGCACAGCAAACGATAATTAAAGTGGTAAAAGAGTATGATAATCTGCCAAAGATAGAATGCTACGCGGGGCAAATGAATCAGGTTTTTATGAATGTTCTGACTAATGCGATTGAAGCGTTGCAATCCCCAAAACGTTGGGCAAATGATGTAGATGATAGCAGCTCGATCCCTACTATTACTATTTGCACGAAGTTACTCTCCGACTTTCAAGTGGGTATTTATATTACTGATAATGGCCTCGGCATAACCGAAGAGATTCAACAACGCATATTTGAGCCATTTTTTACAACGAAGACAGTGGGAACAGGGAAGGGTTTGGGGTTATCGATTAGCTATACTATTGTAGTGGACGACCACGGGGGACAACTGAGTTGTTTTTCGATACCGGATCAAGGGGCGACATTGGCAATCGAAATTCCGATTTACCACTCTAGAAAAGGTTTTTATAAAGAGGATTTGGTCGGGCTATAAGCCACACTAAACTTCAAGTATTCAAAAATGGTGTAAGATCGGGAATCGTGTTTATTTAGGAGTCATATCATGTTCGATCGATTAACCATACTATCCCGGTCGGGGCGGGTTTTTGAGATTGTCAATTATTGGCAGGTATTGTGGGTGAACCCGCCCCTACACAAATTGCGATCGAGGGGACATGATATCATTTGATTGGCAATTTTTACACAAATTTCCCTTAATGGCAAGTCGCCAACTTGCTTTTTTTTAGTAGCTGATGCACGCACTCTCAAACCCAAAATAATGATGAATTTAAACCATGATTTTTTTTCAGTAAAAACTCTAGCAATTATTTGTGTAATTGCTGCGTTTGTTGTCATTGGTGGCAAAGTTTTTGCGACAATAATCGATGATAGACCGCCATTTAAAGAGACTAGCTTTTACAGTACGACTATATCGGGTAATAACGATTTAGTTGATATTTATTATCCTAAACCATCCGATCTTAATTCTGGTAATTACTCTTTTCCCATTGTGCTTTTATTGCAAGGTGCGCTTGTAGATAAATCATTTTATTCAGATTACGCTAGCCATGTGGCACGGTACGGCTTTGTGGTGGTTGTTCCGAACCATTTGCGGCCTTCGCCCTTCAATCCCACTTCACCGCCTAATTTGGCGTCGGAAACTTCCCAAATTGGGGCGGTTTTGTCTCAAATGGCGATCGAAAATACAAAGCCCACATCTCCGATCGCGTCTGTTATCGATACGCAGCGCCTTGGTTTATTGGGTCATTCTTTTGGTGGTGCAGTGGGGTTATCGGTGATTGCTAACAAATGTCTCCCAGAATTGTATTTGTGTCAAGAGCCATTTACGCGCCCGAAAGAACTATTAGCTGCTGCATTTTTTGGAGCTAACTTGCGGAATCCTATTGCTAATGAATTTGTACCCATCGCTAATGATGGCATTGCAGTGGCGTTGATTCAAGGATCTATCGATGGTGTCGCCCTGCCCGATCGAGCTCACAGCACTTTTGACCAAATTCAAACACCACCCAAAGCTTTGATTACTGTTATGGGTGCAAATCACTTCGGCATTACCGATGTTAATAACCCCGCTGGTGCGATGCCCGATCGCAATACTGCTACCTTAGAGCGAGCCGTGGGTATTGAAACGATCGCCCGTTGGAGCGCGCTATTTTTGCGGGCACATATGCTTAAAGATCGATCGGCATTTGATTATATTTACTCTCAAGGTGACGCCCTCGATCCGAATGTCCGTGTTACCACCGTTGCAGTTCCCAAACCATCTTCTAAGTAGCTACCTAAAAAACGTAAGATAGATTAAGGCTAATACATAGTGTGCCTAACTTTTTATTATTTGGGATCGCCGATCTGACAGACCGCGAGCACTATATTGTTTTAAGCATCTATGTACAGTAATTCTATGTACACCTAAACGTTCAGCTACATCTGTAAGGCTTTTAATCGCTCCAGTCTTTAACCAATAAAGTGCCTGAATTTTTTATTTATTAGGTAGAGTTCCCTGCTCTGACTAAATTATTTTTAACTCGTATGCTATTAAATCCATTCTTTCTTAGTAGTTTACTTTCATAAATTATTCCTCAAACTAGGTTCTTCATTTTAGGATTTTATTGGGTATAGCAAAACCATTTGATTTGTAAACAATTGATTCAATCATCACAAGCGTTTCAGGTTGTTCTACATTCACGACTCAAATAGACGTGCTATATAATATTATTATTAACTAAATTTCCATTTTCAGTAACCTCAGCCTGCCGCTTAAAGACTAGCAACGTAATATCATCAAACACTTTCTGCTTACCAATATGTTGCCGCACATCTACAATCACCGCATCCTTAACTCCTGCTGCAGACTTGTGCCAATTTTGACTAATTACTTGACACAATTGCTTTAGTCCATACTGCTTTTTGCGGATGTTATAGGCTTCTGGAATCCCATCAGTATAAAGCACCACGCCATCTCCAGGTTCTAGCTCAATCAGGACGTGACTGATGAAGTCTGCGATATCATCATCTAAAGCGATCGGGAAGCCTAACTCCATCGTGTCGATGCGCTCAACATCTCCATTTTTTCGCACCACTAGCGTTTCTTCATGCTGACCGCTGATGCTGATCCGTCCTTCGGAGTAGTTCAAAATCGCCAGCGTCAGACTTTTCTCAGAATTCATGCGCTGCACGTTTTTGTAGAGGGTACGGTTGAGTACATCCAGGAATCGAACTGGATCTAGTCCACGAATCTCTTGCAGGGTGCGAACTGAGGTTTGCGCCATCAGCATTAGAATGCCGCTTTCCAGGCCATGTCCGGTGACATCACCGATCGCCAGTGTGACAACACCATCGATCTGTAGCACGTCGTAGTAGTCCCCTCCTACTTCATCGGCGGGTTCCATGTATCCGGCGATATCTAGTCCCTCAATTTCCAGTTCATGAGGGTTAGGCAAAATCATTTGCTGGATCTGACGCGCCACATTCACTTCTGCACCTAAACGGAGGTTGTCTACTTTGAGTTTTTCGTTGAGGGTCATGATTTCCTGATTAGCATTAGCGAGTTCTGATGTTCGTTCTTTAACTTTGTCTTCGAGGGTTTCAAATGATTCTTGAATTTGCCTCGCCATGCTGTTGAAGGATCGTGCTAGCAGACCAATTTCGTCTCGCGATCCCATCTTCACACGCATATCTAAGTGACCCGCCGTAAACTGGGCAACCGCTTGGGTGAGGTAAATCAGAGGCTTGGTTAATAGTTGTGCGATCGCCAAAGCGATGATAGTTACAATTGTGGCGATGATTGCTAATAAAAGAAGTGCATCCTGTATTTGTTTTTCTACAGGTGCTAGGGCAACGGCAATGGGTTGTGCGAAAAGAACTGACCAAGGTTGATATTGCAGGCGGGCGATCGCTAAGAGGCTTAACTCATTATTACCCGTAGCTGTCAATCGTGTGATTAGATAAGGCTGTTTAGTGTCTAAAGCCTGCTTGATGTCGGGCAAATTGATTGCAAGTTCTTCCGTTATATTTTTAGGCAAACGCCCTTCGCGTTGCAGTTTCACTACAACATTGGGTGACAAAGGTACAATTGATTTGAAAAGGAGTTCCGGTGTAGTGCTATGTGCCAGATGGATATAGTTCTCATCTAAAAGAACGGCTAACGATTTCGCACCTGCACGTTCAGTTTTCCGACTCACCAACTGCTGGACAGATGTGGCATTGTATGTCACCCGCAATACACCCAATATATTTCCCTTCGCATCGCGAACAGGACTGCTAAAGAAGAGCGTAACGAGGTTGGGAATTGTCGGCGATTGCCTAATGCTAGAAACAAAAGATAGTTGAGTTTTGAGCGGTTCTTGGAAGTAATCTTGACCGGATTCATCTCGTCCCACATCCAGTGTATTCGTATCGAGTACATTCCGTCCCTTTAAGTTGAGCAAGGCATAGGAGATAATATTAAGCGTATCTTTGCGACTGAGCCTGGTTAAGGTTTCAGTCGCTAACATCTCTTGGGGACTACCATTTCGCCGTTCTGGAGGTATGCCCAGATAGGCAGCCAAACCTGGTAAAATCGCTTCTACGCGCACGGCATTGAGATTCCCATCGATAAACCCATCTATTCTGTAAGCGGTTTCGTTAGCCGCCGCAGATAGCGCTTGTCGTGCGTTGTCGGTCAATGCCTTTTCAGTTGTCTGCTTGTTGACAAATGCTAGCAACAGCAACGGAATCAGAGCAACGACGAGAAACGACACGATTAACTTTGTACGAATGCTGTTGAAAAACAATCGCTTCATGGTTTGAGACTAGGAGGGGGGGGTTAAGAAAGAAGAATTGAACAAGGTTTCTAGATTGGGAAGGCGCGTCACATTGCCAGCGCGAATAAAAAAGTCCGTATATTTTTTGGCAGTTTTGTAGATATAATTATGACTGTTTGATTGAAATAAATTTTGATTGTCTGCAAAGTCAGTAAAGTCTATTCCGTCGAAAGAAATGGTATTGATGGGCATATTCAATGCTTTGCTGACGATCTCCTTTCCTTCGGTAATATTTGCTTCCCAATATGACAAGCCTTGAAGCCAGCCTCGCACAAAGGCGCGAATATCTTCGGGGCGATCGCGTATCACCTCACCCCGAAACGCGATTAAATCCAAAATTAAGCCTGGGGTTTGTTTGCTTGTAAACAGGATATGCGCCCCTAATTTTAATGCTTCAGAAAGATAGGGTTCCCAAGTGTGTCCTGCTTGGATAGCATTGTTTTGTAAGCGATTGGGAACTTCAAAAGTCTCGACTTTAACCAGTCTAACATCATCGCTTGTCAGCTTAGAGGTTTTCAACATCTCAGTAACGAAAACCTCGCTAAAGTCGCCTAGAGTTGCACCAAGCTTTTTTCCTTTCAAGTTAGGGATTGTTTTAATATCCGATTGCGCGACTACCACATCTGCCCCTGTCGATTCATCCACAACCATCACAGCTTGCATATCAGGATATGTGGCACTCAAAATCACAAAATCGCCCAAGGTCAATGCGATCGCATCATACTTCCCTGCACTGAAATCCGCGAAAAGCAATTGTGAGTGCTTTATATAGCTGAGTTCCACGTCTACCCCTTGCGCTTTGAAGAATCCTTTCTCTTGAGCAATGATCAGAGGTGTATAGCCAACAAAAGGAACACAAGATACTTTTAGGGCAGGAGGTTTTACTTTTAGAGGTGCCGAAGACTGACAAGCAAACAGCAGCCAGCAGGTAATAAATATACAGATGTAATTGAGTAATTTAGACATACTAGCTAGAGGATTCTTGGTGTAAAAAAGCCGACTCATATTTTCTTGATCCCGATCGACCTAAGTGCATCTTCCGCAATAGCCACTAAACTTGTTCCGGCGGCGATATCTAGAACAAGCTTGCCCGATCGCACTTTGACCAATTCTACTAACCGAGTTGCAGCTTGTTTGTGAAATTCATTTTCCTAGTCGGGGCGGTTGTTGAAGTCATTGATAATCTGCGGTTTGTAGGCACTTAGCGAGTCAGTCAATCGATTTTCGATTTTCGATTTTCGATTTTAGAATTGAAGCATTGACTTGTGCGAGATAAATTCGGGGGATCCTTTATCGGATACAGGTTTTTTATTTCTGGACGGATGAATCACGTGGCGGGTATCCTCGATGCTTTCAGTCATGGCGAATTATTGGTTTAACTTTCTACATTGTGGCAGTTATGGTCGATCGCGACTCTAGTCGCAGGTGACATCACTCAGCAATCTCTACAATGCCCGCCCATGTATGCAAAACCGCTACCGAGTATCAACTCTCCGGCAACAAACACCCGCCCAATTGGGATCGCGAAGCTGTAATCCGCTACAATCTGTGTTTGGTAAAGAATTTTTACAAGTTCACAGCCCATTACAGCCTTTGCGGCTTGTACTACCCAACCTGCCTGAAAATATGGATTTTGCTACTCTTGCTGCCCAGCTAAATGCTGGAACTATCTTGCCAGAGGGAATTGTCATCATCACCCTCTTGGTGGTTCTCGTCGGCGATTTAATCGTAGGCCGCAGTTCATCTGGTTGGACTCCCTACGTTGCCGTTGCGGGTTTGCTAGCCGCCGTCGCTGCCTTGTGTTTGCAGTGGGATAACGTTGATACCATCTCGTTTCTAGGCGGTTTTAACAGCGATGCCTTGAGTTTAGTGTTTCGCGGAATTATCGCTTTGACTGCGGCTGTCACTATTTTGATATCCGTCCGCTATGTACTGCAAACTGGTACTGCTTTAGCGGAATTCATCGGCATTTTACTCACCGCTACTTTGGGGGGAATGTTCCTCAGCGGCGCTGATGAATTGGTGATGATTTTTATTTCGTTGGAAACTCTGAGTATCTCGTCTTATTTGCTGACGGGTTACACAAAACGCGACCCGCGTTCCAATGAAGCTGCTTTGAAATATTTGTTAATTGGGGCTTCTTCTTCGGCGGTGTTTCTCTACGGGATTTCGCTGCTGTACGGATTGTCGGGGGGCGAAACTCAGTTAAGTGCGATCGCTGCTAACCTTTCTACTGTGAACGAAGGTCAATCTCTCGGTTTGGTGATTGCTTTAGTTTTTGCGATCGCCGGCATCGCCTTCAAAATCTCTGCGGTTCCCTTCCACCAATGGACTCCAGACGTTTACGAAGGTTCTCCTACACCCGTTGTTGCCTTTCTTTCTGTCGGTTCCAAAGCAGCCGGTTTTGCCCTAGCAATCCGCTTGTTAACAACTGCTTTCCCCGCACTTATCGAACAGTGGCACTTCGTGTTCACGGCCTTAGCCATTCTCAGCATGGTGTTAGGAAATGTGGTTGCCCTCGCCCAGACTAGCATGAAGCGGCTTTTGGCTTATTCGTCGATCGCCCAAGCCGGTTTTGTGATGCTGGGTTTGATTGCAGGAACAGAAGCCGGTTACTCCAGCATGATATTTTATCTGTTGGTTTACCTGTTTATGAACTTGGGCGCTTTCGCTTGCATAATCCTGTTCTCGCTGCGGACTGGAACCGACCAAATTAGCGAATACTCCGGTTTGTACCAAAAAGACCCGCTGTTAACTTTAGCCTTAAGTATTTGCCTGCTTTCTCTCGGTGGAATTCCGCCCCTGGCTGGATTTTTCGGCAAAATCTATCTGTTCTGGGCCGGCTGGCAAGCAGGACTTTACGGCTTAGTTATTCTGGGATTAATTACCAGCGTAGTTTCGATTTACTATTACATCCGCGTTGTCAAGATGATGGTAGTAAAAGAACCTCAAGAAATGTCAGACGCGGTGAAAAATTATCCCGAAGTTCGCTGGAACCTTCAGGGAATGCGGCCTTTGCAAGTCAGCGTTGTACTCACTTTGGTGGCGACAACATTGGCGGGAATTTTGTCGAATCCTTTGTTTAATTTGGCCAATGATGCTATTACCAAAACTCCCATGTTGCAGTCGGCTTTGAGTCAGGTGCAACCTGTTGTGGGTGCGAAAATTGACTCTAATTTGGTGTCTAGCCGGGATTAATTTTTCCTGTTTTTGAAATAGTGGAAAACGCCTGACTCTTTGCAGTTGGGCGTTTCTTTTTTGTTGTGATATACTGTTAATTATGATTTTTAACCGCAGATGTAGGCAGATTAACGCAGATAAAAGTTAGTACAGAGGCAACAATGTTAGTACAAAGTAAGGCAAAGTTTTATACTCCAGATGAGTACCGGGAGTTAGAGGAAACTGCTGAGTTTAGAAATGAATACCGCGATGGAGAAATTGTACAAATGAGTGGTGGTAGTATTAATCACAGCCGGATTATCCGAAATTTGAGTAGAGTCTTGGGAAATTTGCTTGAGGGGCAGCCCTATGAGCTTTTTCACAACGATTTGCGGTTGTGGATTCCTCGGTATCGACGGGGAACTTACCCGGATGTGATGGTGATTGAAGGGGAGCCAGTTTTTACCGAGGGACGCAGTGATGAGATCCTCAATCCGATGCTCATCGTGGAAGTGCTTTCTAAGTCTACCAAGGATTTCGATCGAGAGGATAAGTTTCGGTTTTATCGATCTATCCCTGAATTCTGTGAATATGTGTTAGTCAATCAATCTGAGTTTTTAGTCGCACAATATATTAAAACCGAACCAAATGAATGGTTATTTCGGGAATATGAGGGAGAGACAGCAACAGTTTCTTTTGCTTCCTTGGGAGTGCAAATGTCGATGAGCGAGATTTATGCAAAAGTGGTATTTGAAAGCCCGGAAACGGAAGTGCAGCAGTAAACTTCATGCTATGGGGTGAAGCAATGTCTAGCTTGGTAACAGTAAAACAATAATAACTTGGTGGGTGGTGAGGACTTTAGTCTTCTAATTTTTATGAGGGAAGATATGGATAACTACCGAATTGTCGAAACTTTGACCGAAAGCCAGGTTTCCGACTTGATGGATTTGTACAAAAACGAGTTTTGGAGCGACAAGCGGACGCGGGAGGATGTTGTGAAAATGCTGGAGGCAACTGATGTTACCATTGGTTTTGTCGATGAGACCGATCGACTAATTGGCATTACCCGCGTCATTACCGATTTTGTCTACAGAGCCATGATTTTTGATGTCATCATCAAGCCGACACACAGAAAGATGGGACTGGGTGCGAAGTTAATGGATGCAGTTTTAACTCATCCCAAATTGCAAGCTGTCGAGCATTTTTATCTTAATTGTTTGCCGAACATGATGCCGTTTTACGAGCGTTGGGGTTTCTCGGATGATGTGGGCGAACTTAAGTTTTTGCGGCGAACAACTGGCTGAACTTAGCCCCTTGAAAGCTCCAATTTTTCTCGAATTACGTCTTCTTTGAAACCTACTAAAACAGCCGTTCCATCTTTAACGAAAAGAGGACGTTTCAGCAGCATCGCATCCTTAGCAAAAGCATCTACCCACTGTTCGCTAGTCCAATTTTTCTTGTCATCGCCCAAAGCGCGGTAAGATTGACCGGAAGTATTTCGCATGGGTTCAAAACCTAAAGCAGCTACCCAGCTTTGGATTGTTTCGCGAGTCGGCGGCTGTTCTTTTGTGTTAATGAACTCGTAATTAACATCGCTATCTTTGAGCCACTGGAAAGCTTTTTTGCAGGTTCCGCAGTTGGGGATTCCGTAAACTTGAATTGACATAATAATGACTACTAACTAATGACTAATGACTAATGACTACTGACTAATCTAGCTTGTTGAACCCATTTTTGCACGCGATCGACTGAAGGAGTCAAGTCATTGCGCTGCATTGTCGCTACGTGCAGCCTTAAAACTTGTTGGTGCAATCTCTCCACGGGCATTTGAGCCAATTGAGCCGGAGAAGCAACGCCGGCGTGCAGTAACAGCCCGCAATACTGACACCCTACACTTGGAATTCCAGCCAAATTTGCCATCGCTACCCATTTATTAACATATTGAATGTTAATCTGTAATTGATTGGCTAGCAACACTTTCGCCGCTTGCGTTTTCGTCAGGCGAATTAGTTGTCCGGTTGTGGTGATACTGCACTCTTCCAGTTGAGATTGGTTTTCCTTGCTCAATCCCGGTAAATGTGCGATCGGCCAGTCGCGTACTTGCACAGAAGTTTGAGGAGCTTTATGAGAAATTTTCATGTTTTTTCAGTGAATTTTACTTATACTTTAAAGTCTAAATTATAAAACAGTCAATAGAGGATATCGCTCACGTCACCCTATCAACAAAAACCAGACCAAGGAATTTGACTCATTGCGGGTGTTGTGATAATTAGACCTCTTGCAAAATAATTTTATGATATAATGAAAAGTTTTGCTGAAAGTTGATTGAATCCCAACTCTTAACT
>NZ_JAUBOR010000080.1:0-14015 GCF_036700305.1 Microcoleus sp. Z1_A1 | reverse complement strand
AGTCCGACAGTCCGACAGTCCGACAGTCCGACAGGGGTTGAAACCCCTGTCTCATAGCTAAAGTCGTCTGAAGACGACTGTAGATTAAGCTGCACTTATCGGAACTCCTCGCCCAACTGCTTGGTATTTCAGTCGTCTTTAGACGACTTGTGCTATTAGCCAGGGGTTTCAACCCCTGGCGGATTGTGGAATTATCAACGAGCCCTATGCCCTATGCCCTATGCCCTATGCCCCATGCCCTATGCCCTATGCCCTATTCCCCTTCCACCATTTTGCGATACTCCGGGGCCGAGAAAGCGTCGTCTGCTTCGCTGGGATTGTCAACGCGCACTTTCAGCAGCCACCCAGCGCCATAGGGGTCTTCGGCCAAATTTTCGGGAGACTCTATAATCTCATCATTGCGTTCTACGACGATACCGGTAACTGGTGCTTTCAAGTCTTCAACGGCTTTCACTGACTCGACTGTACCGAAAGCTTCGCCCTTTTCCAACCCTGCACCGACTTCGGGCAAATCTAGAAACACGATATCGCCGAGTTGGTCAACTGCAAAGGCACTAATGCCGATGGTGGCAATTTCGCCTTCGAGTCGGATGTATTCGTGGGTGTCTAGGTATTTCAAGTCATCGGGGTATGTTAGTGCCATGTCTTTTCTCGCAATAAAAAAGTATCAAGTAAATCTTAGTGAACTATGGGCATCTATTGATGACTAAGTGGAACAAAAAAAATATTAAACGCTTGCTTTTTGGAGAATTTTCTGTCAAAAGACTGATGCGCTCTATAATTTTTATTTACGCATTTCTATGTTTTTACGGTTTCTTTTTTTCAGAACGGCTAATTTTTCAACCTCCCCCATCTAGTCAGAGTGAGAACAGGGAAGTTATCAAAGTTAGCTCAGCTAATGGCGTGAAAATTTCTGCTGTTCATTTTCCTAACCCGCAAGCTAAATATACCATACTTTACAGTCACGGAAATGCGGAAGACTTGGAGGGGATTTTGTGGGTACTCAGAGAGATTCGAGATAGTGGCTTTGCTGTGTTTGCCTATGATTATCAAGGTTACGGCACGAGTCAGGGAAATCCTTCTGAGTATAATACTTATCGTGATATTGAGGCTGCTTACAATTATTTAACCCAACAGTTGGGAGTACCTGCAAACCAAATTATTCTTTACGGGCGTTCTGTGGGGGGTGGGCCGGCAATTGATTTGGCTTCGCGGCAAAAAGTCGGCGGTTTGGTGGTTGAAAGTTCCTTTGTTTCGGCTTTTCGGGTGTTGACGCGGATTCCGCTTTTACCCTTTGACAAGTTTGTGAATATTGATAAGATTGGCAAAGTTCGATCGCCTGTTTTGGTGATTCATGGTAAGGCTGATGAGGTGGTGCATTTTTGGCATGGAGAACAGTTGTTTGCCACCGCCAACGAGCCGAAAGTGAATTTTTGGGTTGATGGGGCCGGTCATAATGATTTGATGGATGTGGCGGGCGATCGCTATGCTGCAACTTTGCGACAATTTGCTAAGCTAGTAGATTAGTCTTCTTGACCAAGATGAGCAACGGGCTAGAAGCCCGTTCCACAAGAACTCAATCAGTCCTCGACGCACTCCTACTAAAGAAACCGGGTTTTTTACCGAATCTGCGGTCTACAACGAACTATTTTCGTAAAAAAACCCGGTTTCTGGGCCCAGGAGGTAAGTCCTGAATTAAGGCTTACCTACTTAATCTAACTGGGGCGGTTTTGCGATTTATAAAAGGGTTTTTTCACCACACTAGCCGGATAGTTTTTCCCGCGAATTTCGACTTCTAATTGCTGACCGATTTTAGCTAATTTTGCGGGAACAAATGCGAGGGCTACTGGCCGATTCAATGTAGGCGATAATGTACCGCTAGTAACTTCTCCTACTGTTTCGCCTTCAAATATTACCGGATAGCCGTGGCGCGCAATGTGCCGCCCCTGCATTTCTAACCCTACCAACCGCTTTGATACTCCACTCGCTTTCTGCTGTTCCAAAACTTCCCGCCCAATAAAATCGCCTTTGGTGTCGAGGTGAACTACCCAACCCAATCCAGCCTCTAAAGGTGTGATATTGTCGTCGATATCTTGACCGTAAAGAGCCATTGCTGCTTCTAAACGCAAGGTATCTCTCGCACCCAATCCGCAAGGAACAACGCCAGCAGCTAACAATTTTTGCCACAGTTCTTTTCCAACTTCGGCATCCACCATAATTTCAAACCCATCTTCGCCGGTGTAACCAGTTCTGGCGATAAAACTCGGCTGTCCCAACAGATTTGTTTCTAAGTGACCGAATGCCTTAATTGGTGCGAGATTGCCTTCTACAAAAGACTGGAGATAGTTAACAGCTTCTGGCCCTTGAATTGCTATTAAAACTTTATCTTCGGAGATGTCTGTAAAAGTGAGATCGCTCAATTCTAAGTGAGTGGTAATCCATGCTTTGTCTGCGATGCGAGTGGCGGCGTTGACAATGATTACTGCACGTTCTTCGCTAGTGATAGGGTCTGGTTCTTGGCAGTAGAAAATAATGTCGTCTAAGATGCAGCCTTTGGCATTTAGCAAGACTGTATATTGAGCTTGACCGGGTTGCAAGCGGCTCAAGTCTGAGGGTACTAAGGGTTGAAATTTTTCTCTTACTTGTTTCCCTCTCAAACCAAATTTTCCCATGTGGGAAATGTCGAACATTCCTGCTTGCTGGCGTACTGCTTGGTGTTCGCTGCTGATGCCTGCGTACTGTACTGCCATCTCCCACCCGGAAAAGGGCACCATTCGGGCTTTGAGTTCTAATGATAGGTCGTACAGAGGCGTGCGGGCAAGTTGGCTCGGACTCTCTGGATTGTTGGGTTCAGTTGACTTTGCCACTGGTAGCGCTTTGGTTGCGGGTAGACTGTTTTGATTTTACGGGAAAATTGGTTGTCGCGGTGTGTAGGGCGATCGAATTTAAGGACACCGCAATGCTGTTTAGGTACAAGTTGCGATCGAATTTAAGCACGCGCTGGTACTGTTTAGGTACAAATTAGGATACGGCAGTGCTGTATCCCTACTCTAATGTTTATGGAGAATAGCGGGCTCGAACCGCTGACCCCTACAATGCCATTGTAGTGCTCTACCAACTGAGCTAATTCCCCTTTCTTTTCGCGCTCTCAATCATGCCTTAACTGACCAATATTTGTCAAGCTTTTTGGGGAAATTAGTTTTGAGCCTTCGGCTGGCAAGGCTTTCGGCTTTTTTTCCACCAAACTCTCCTCGCTTCTGGACAATGGTCAATCGCCTACTATCATTTAGTAAGTGTGTTGGGATATTTCGCTCAAATGGCTCAAACAAGACCCCATGAGGAAGTAGACGACTAGCAGGGCGGCGGCTGATACCGCAACTAGGGTGCCGGCTAGCATTAGTGAAAATTCCCGTTGCGCGATCGCCTCCTGCATTAAGTGCAAAGACCAGGCAACGAGGGCAACGTCAATTATTAAAATAGGAACCAGCATAAGTTACGATTTGTAACAGCTTACCTATTGTAACAAAACTTTTCGCTCCGTGCAGATAAGCTCACCTGTATTTAACTTTTGCTGTCAAACCCGGAGGGAGCAGCGGAAAGCTAGTGAGAAAAAATGATAGCTTTCCTTGATAATTACAATATGCAAAGTAAATGAGAGCAAGCTCAGCTTTAGATGTGGCGTTTTTGACTCTTGAGCGATCGCTCACGCTTTTTTGAGGGGTCAGGGTGCGTTAGCGAAGCCCGCCCCTACGGGGGCTACGCCAACGAAGAGGATCGACCTTGGAGTATAACTGATTTGAGAGCAGAAGGTCTGAGCCGCTGTTGCACTTGGATGCTGTAAAATTAACTTTATTAATCTGCTTTTAAAAGATGACAAATCGCTCTACTCGCGCCCTTTTTCACAGCAAAACACTGAACACTGCTTTGCGTGCTTTTAGCTTTCCGCAAGATATGGAAGTGCGCCGCCAAAAATTGGGAACGTGGATTGCTGCACTTAAAATGGGTACGTTAGACGAAGTTAAAGAAGTTTCGCTGCACGGCAGTTTTATTAATGATATTTTTCAGGATATTTTGGGATATTGCTCGGTAATTCAAGGTGCGGGGAAAGCTTGGGAAATTAACGCGGAACAAACGATATCTGATGGCGGCGGTTCTGCTGACGGGGCGATCGGCTTTTTTACTGCTGCTGGCAATCCTAAAGGCAAAACCGTGTCCCTGCAAGGTAAAGTGATTGCTCCTATCGAACTCAAGGGAGCGAAAAATGATTTAGACCGTCCCGCATCTGGGCGATCGGAATCAGCAGTTGACCAAGGTTGGCGCTACGCTAATTATACACCGGATTGTCGCTGGATTATTGTCTCGAATTATCGAGAGTTGCGACTTTATCATACCAATAAAACTCCTGCTTATTACGAACAATTTTTTCTGGCTGACTTGGCGGATATTGAAGCTTTTAAGCGGTTTTACTTTCTGCTGTGTCGCCGCAATTTTTTGCCTAAAAACCAAGAGCAAACAGGTTCTGTTATTGACAGACTGTTAAAAGACTCTGACGAAGCTCAAGAAGAAATTACCAATAAATTATATCAAGAGTACAAAGCAATTCGACTCGCTCTCGTTAAACATTTTCGCTTTTCTGGGCCGCAGGATATCCCCAACCGCGATCGCGTACTCATCGAAAAAGCTCAAAAAACTTTAGACCGTGTTTTATTCATTGCTTTTTGTGAAGATAAAGGATTGCTGCCGCGAAACACCCTCAGCAACGCTCACGACCACAAAGACCAATACAATCCTAGATTAATTTGGGAAAATTATCAATCTGTATTTCGCTGGGTTGATGTGGGAAATGATGACCCTCCTGTACCGGGATACAACGGCGGTTTATTTAAATTTGATCCGGTTTTAGACGCACAATTGACTGTGCCAAATTCGTTATGCAGTCTGCTTAATAAGCTGACCAGATTTGATTTTGATACCGAAGTTTCTGTTGATATTTTGGGGCATATTTTCGAGCAGTCTGTTACAGATTTGGAAGAATTAAATGCTGAAACTGCCGGACAGGAATACAATCAGAAAAAAGGCAAGCGGAAAACTCAAGGTGTGTTTTACACGCCTGCTTATATTACTCAATATATTGTCGAGGTTTCTCTCGGTGGCTATTTGCAGCGGCGAGAGCAAGAATTGCGCGATTTATTCCTAATGGGCGAAGTTGCTGAAGAGTCGGTTCAGCCACCAAAGAAAACTGCAATTAAGTTTTGGAAAGCGTATCGAGACGAAGTGCTGCAAAAAACGCGCGTCATCGATCCGGCGTGCGGTTCGGGAGCTTTTTTGATTGCGGCTTTTGATTATTTGATGCAGCAGTACGAAAGAGTCGATCGCGAATTGAATGCTTTGGGCTGTAAGCCAAAAGACGGCAACTCGCTGGAATTTGACAGAAGCATTTTAAGCAACAACCTGTACGGCGTAGATTTGCTGCCGGAATCGGCGGAAATTACCAAACTTTCTCTGTGGTTGAAGACTGCCGAACCTGGTAAAACCCTGACGTATTTGGATGATAATATTAAAGCGGGAAACTCGCTCGTCGCTGACAGTAATGTAGCAGATACAGCGTTTGATTGGCAAGCTGAATTTCCCCAGATTTTTGCTGATGGCGGTTTTGATGTTGTCCTTGGCAATCCGCCTTACGTGCGGCAGGAGTTGCTATCTCCAATTAAACCATACTTGCAAGCAAATTATGAATCCTATAACGGCGTAGCAGACCTTTATACTTACTTTTATGAACTCGGATTAAACATTCTCAAACCGAAGGGAGTGCTTTCGTATATTGTCACAAATAAATGGCTGAGGTCTGGATACGGCGAACCTCTACGCAAGTTCTTTGCCAGTCAAGGTTTACTAGAGCAAATTATTGATTTCGGACACGCGCCAATTTTTGAGGAGGCTGATACTTTTCCCTGTATTGTCGCAGTCAGAAAACCTAACGCTTCTCTATGTATCTCTGAAACTGAAAGCGAGATTGAGCCAGGTAAATCTGAACCTAATTCGCCTGTGATTGTTTGTCCGGTTCCGCGCGAAGATATTGCTAATATCAACCTTACACAATACGTTCAACAACACGGTTATCAAATTTCGCGAAATCGTTTCACTGCGAATGCTTGGAGTCTGGAACCTCCGGCTGTTGATGAGTTGATGCAGAAAATTCAACGAGTGGGTTTTCCGCTAAAAGATTTTGCAGGGGTTAAGCCTTTATATGGCATAAAAACAGGATTTAACGAAGCTTTTTTGATTGATGAAGCTACTAAAAATAGTCTGGTTCAAGCAGACCCTAAATCCGCTGAAATCATCAAGCCTTATTTACGAGGTCAAGATATTAAACGCTGGAGTCCAGAGTGGGCAAATCTTTGGATTATTTTGCTGAAGTCTAGCAGCGATAGTGTATGGCCGTGGAGTAAAGCAAACGATCAAGCAGAGGAAATATTTGCACAAACATTTCCATCGGTATATAAGTATATGAAGCCGATGCAAGAAAAACTGTCTAAGCGTTCCGATCAAGGGCGTTACTGGTGGGAACTGCGATCGTGTGCCTACTATAACATTTTTCAAGAACCAAAAATTATCACTCAAGATTTGGCTACTTATTCTTGGTTTTGCATCCTCGATCAAGAGGTATACCCAGTGAATACTTGCTATCTATGGCCAACAGGAAATCTTTATATGCTTGGGTGGCTGTGTTCGCCAATAACTTGGTGGATTTGTCACCACATTTTGCAAAAAGGAATCAATGACACACTCCGAATGTTTAGAGAACAGGTAGAAACTTTACCCATCGCACCACCAACTGACTCAATTCGTGCCGAAGTCGAATTAATTGTCAGCCGTTTAATTGAAATTGCCAAAACTAATCAACAAACTCACCGAGATGTCTTGCACTGGCTGGAAATCACTTATTTAATTGATAAACTAGGACAAAAACTCGAAGATTTTTCTGCCCTTTCCTTTGCCGAGTTTGTAGCAGAAATCAGAAAGCGAATGCCGAAAACTAAATCATCCGATCCTCTCGGTGTTGCTGGACTAAAAGCAGTCCGCGAAACTTATAATGAATATGCACCGGCCATTCAATCTCGCAAAGCTGAGGCGTTGAGACTCGAACACCGTTTATCCGACTTAGTTAATCAAGCTTACGGATTGACACCGGAGGAAATAGATTTGATGTGGAAAACAGCACCTCCGCGAATGCCGATCGCCAGACTGATTTGATAGAATGTTATATTTTAGATTGTCAACCTTTGAGAAAGTCTAGAACAGTTTTGGATTGATTGCATTTATAATAAAACAACGATTAAAAGAGGAAAGCCAATGGTGACGAACCTAAATGTGGATACGGCACTGCTGCAAGAGGCGATCGAACTGGAACGAGAAATTGCGATCGAAACCTTAGTTGAAATCGCCTTGCGCGAATACATTCAACGCCGCAAACAGCCACAGAATCTCGAACTGAGCTTTGGAGAATCTCTCAGTGCATTTCGTGAAAAATATCAACTGCATGAACTGGGTTTAAATCCTGATGAAATTTGGGGAGATATTCGCGATCGAACTTTTGTAGGCCGCGAGGTCATCTTTGAATGACGCTGCGTTATTTACTCGATACCAATATTATCTCCGAACCTCTTCGTCCTCTTCCAAATGCCAATGTGATGACTCAACTAATGGAGGCAAAATCCACTGTTGCGATCGCCTCGATCGTTTGGCAAGAAGTTCTGCTAGGCTGCTATCGAATGCCAGACTCTAAGCGCCGCCGCGCGATCGAAGCCTATCTTCAGGAAGAAGTGAAAGTAAAATTACCAATTTTACCTTATACCCAAGAAGCGGCTGAGTGGTTCGCTAAAGAACGAGCCAGACTTATTCCGATCGGTCTTACACCGTCTTATGCTGATGGGCAAATTGCAGCGATCGCGAAAGTCAATAATCTGATTCTGGTGACACGAAATGTTGCTGATTATGCAAACTTTCAAGATTTGGCCATCGAAAACTGGTTTTCTTAAACTTCCTTCCTGCTTATTAAGCATCCATTGTGGTATAAATCTATCCCAGAAACGGGGTGAAGCATTTGGGCATAAAATCAAAGGAATGATTAAACCGCAGAGAGCGCAGAGGACGCTGAGGAAGAGAAGAGAGAGATGAAAAATTTCGATACCAAGGGATTGGATATGAAGATTAAAAAAGGGGCAACTCGCGTCGCCCCTCCTCTATTTAATCAATTGGAAAATTACACTTCCACAGCAATCTTTTGTTCCGAAGCCTCCGGCGAATTCGCTTCACTTGGCGGCACAACTTGCCAGAACTTAGGCAAATATTCCGACCAATTTGCTAAAATCTTCTCAGCTTTCTTGCTGCCGGTTCGATCGCGCTGAGCCTCAATCAACTCCTTCAATTGCGCCTCCCCAGCCGCCGTACAAACGCGCTGCATCTTCACAATCTCCCCGTTGACGTGAGCCGGGAAAGTCCCATCTTCATCGAGGAAATAAGCCAAGCCGCCCGTCATTCCAGCGCCGACGTTGCGGCCGACTTTTCCTAACACGACGATCGCGCCGCCCGTCATGTACTCGCAGCAGTGATCGCCCGCACCTTCAATGACTGCTTTCGCCATCGAGTTACGCACCGCAAACCTTTCGCCAGCTTTGCCCGCAGCCAACAGAGTTCCGCCCGTCGCACCGTACAAACAAGTGTTACCGACGATCGCATTTTCGGAAGCATCATAAGTCGCACCAGCCGGCGGTGCGATCGCGATTTCGCCGCCGTGCATCCCTTTACCAACGTAGTCGTTGGCTTGGCCTGACAGTACCAGCGTCATCCCTGGCAAATTGAACGCGCCGAAGCTTTGGCCCGCGCTACCAGTGAAGTTGAGGGTGATTTGACCGCTAAAGCCGGTGTTGCCGTGTTGCTGTGCGATCGCACCACTGATTCTTGCGCCTACAGTGCGATCGGTATTCACCAAGTTGACACTCTTGCTAACAGTGCCGTGATTGGCGATCGCACTTTGAATCTCAGCATCCGCCAGCAAATCATCGTCTAACACAGGCCCGTTGGTGTGTACGTCGCCGTGGATCAAGAAAGATCGATCGCTCTTAGTATCCGGTAACTTAGTCAAACAATCCAAATTAATCGCTTGGGTTTTAGTTAGTTGCACCCCCTCGCGCATTTTCAGCAAATCCGCGCGGCCGATGATATCTGCGATCGACTTATAACCCAATTTCGCCAGCAAACTCCGCACTTCTTGTGCTACGAAATAGAAGAAATTAACAACGTGTTCCGGCGTTCCGGGGAACCGTTTCCGCAAGTGTTCTTGTTGAGTTGTTACCCCCACCGGACAACTATTCATGTGGCAAACGCGAGCCATAATGCAGCCTTCTGCAATCATTGCCACCGTGCCGAAACCGTACTCTTCGCCGCCCATCAAAGCGCCTACAATCACGTCCCAGCCGCTTTTAAAGCCACCGTCAACGCGGAGCAAAACTCGATCGCGCAATTTATTTTCCATTAGCACCCGGTGAACTTCTGTCAATCCGAGTTCCCACGGAGAACCTGCGTGCTTAATCGAACTCAGTGGCGAAGCACCGGTGCCGCCGTCGTGACCGGAAATTTGAATCACATCAGCATTTGCCTTGGCGACACCGGCGGCTACAGTCCCGATGCCAACTTCCGACACCAACTTCACCGAAACTCCTGCTTTCGGATTGATTTGGTGCAAGTCAAAAATCAACTGTGCCAAATCCTCGATCGAATAAATATCGTGGTGAGGAGGAGGCGAAATCAGCGTGACACCCGGTTTCGATCGGCGCAAATAAGCAATGTACTCGCTCACTTTCGCCCCCGGCAATTGACCGCCTTCACCCGGTTTCGCACCTTGTGCGATTTTAATTTCGATTTGTTGGGCGTTCATCAGGTACTCAGGAGTCACCCCGAAACGCCCGGAAGCTACCTGTTTGATGGATGAAGAAGCTGTATCGCCGTTCTGCAAACCTTTTAAGTGAGGTAGCGTTTGTGAGAAACCTGCCTCGCTCACATCGTTTAGCACTTTGTAGCGCACCGGGTCTTCGCCGCCTTCGCCGGAGTTGGATTTGCCGCCGATGCGGTTCATCGCAATCGCGAGAGTTTCGTGGGCTTCCGGGGACAAGGCGCCGAGGGACATACCGCCGGTGGCGAACCGCTTGACAATATCTGCTACAGATTCTACGTCTTCGATGGGAATGGAAGGGCGATCGCTCTGGAAATCCAGCAAATCGCGCAAAGCCGTTACCGGGCGGTTTTCAAGCTGTTGCTTGTAAACCTCGTAGTGATCGTAAGCCGTTTCCGAATTTTTGACACCCATGGGTGTCATTTTTGGTTCGGCCCCGTTGCCATTACTGTTAGTCTGAGCCTTAAAAGTAGTCACAGCCTTGTGCAAAGCCTTCGCCATTTCCGGGCTGTTCATGTGATATTCACCACCACGGCGGTACTGCACGAAGCCGTAATTTTCCAGCTTTTTGAGGTGCAATTCTGGGAAAGCTTGACTGTGGAAAGACATTACCTCGTTAGCGAGTTCCGCCACAGTCAAACCGCCGATGCGAGAAACAGTGCCTTTGAAACCCAAATCTAGCAAATCACCGCCAATGCCGATCGCCTCAAAGATTTGCGCCCCCTGATAGCTAGCCAGCAGTGAAATCCCCATTTTCGACATAATCTTCAGCAAGCCGTTTTCCACCGCTGTGCGGTATCTAGCTTGAGCTTGTGTCACGGTAATATTGGGAACTTTGCCGTGCTGCATCAAATTTTGAGTCTTGGCGTCAGACCACCAGGCGCGCACGCTTTCCAAGGCCAGGTAAGGGCAAACAGCCACCGCCCCGTAACCCATCAAACAAGCGAAGTGGTGAGTGCTCCAACATTGGGCGGTATCGACAACTAGCGAAGTTTGCATCCGCAGCCCGACGCTAATTAAGTGGTGGTGAACCGCGCCAACTGCCAGGAAGGGCGGAATATAAGTACATTCAGCACTCAATCCCACAGAAGATTCGCCTTCTTCCTTCGATGGTCGATCGCTCAAAATCAGAATTCTCGAACCCTCGCGCACCGCTTCAGCCGCCTCTTGACAAAGTTGCTCGACTGCTGTTTTCAAACCAGAAGGCCCGGCAGAAATTTTGTAAAGCGTTGACAATTCGGTTGCGGTGAAAGACTTTTGGTCTTTCAAGAAAGATAGTTCAGCGTCGTTGAGTACGGGGGAATCAATTTTTAGCAGCTTGGCATTTTCCGGGATTGCTTGCAGTAAATTGCCCCGCAGGCCCACATTCATCGTCAGGGACATGACCATCCCCTCGCGCAGGGGGTCGATCGGCGGATTTGTGACTTGAGCGAACCGCTGTTTGAAATAGTTGTACAGCAACTGAGGCTTTTCTGACAATACAGCTAAGGGAGCGTCGTCGCCCATGCAGAAAGTCGGTTCTTTTCCAGAACTCGCCATCTCGACGATTACCATGTCCAAATCTTCGGCTGTGTAGCCAAAAGCAGTTTGGGTTGCTAACAGCGTTTGCGAGTCGAGGGTTGCTGTTTCGGCAAAAGGCTGCGGTTGCAAGATTTCGCGGTTTTGTTTCAGCCATTCGCCGTAGGGGTGCCGCTTAGCAATTCGCTGTTTTAGTTGCCAATTTTTGAGAATTTCCTTAGTTTGCAGGTCAACTGCAATCATTTGTCCGGGCCCCAAACGGCCTTTTTCGACAATATCTGCTTCGGGAATATCGACAACTCCGGCTTCGGAAGCGACAATTACCAAACCGTCTTTAGTAATGCAGTAGCGGGCCGGCCGCAAACCGTTGCGATCGAGCGTAGCACCTACTTGTTTGCCGTCGCTGAACACGAGCAGTGCGGGGCCGTCCCAAGGTTCTTGAATGCCACTGTAATACTCGTAAAAATCGACAATTTCTGGGTAGGGAGCCAAATCCGGCTGATTTTTGTAGGCTTCGGGTACCAGAATTGTCAGGGATTCTAGGGGGGTGCGGCCGGAGTGCACCAACAATTCCATCACGTTGTCCAAGTTGGCCGAATCGCTGCTTTCGGGATTGACAATTGGGTTGAACGTGTCGATATCAGCTTGAGTCCAATTCGGGTGAGATAAATTGGCTTGCCGCGCCTTCATCCAGGTAATATTGCCCAACAGCGTGTTAATTTCGCCGTTGTGTCCCAGCAAGCGCATCGGCTGGGCTAAGTGCCACCGGGGCATGGTGTTGGTGCTGAAGCGCCGGTGATAGACGGCAAAGGAGCTTTTATAAGCGGGATTTTTTAGGTCTGGGTAAAATTCTGCCAGTACGGCCGATCGCACCATGCCTTTATAGACGATCGTGCGGCAGGAAAAAGAGCAAGTATAAAAGTCTCGGCGGGTGAAGTTGGGGCGATTTGACAGCGCGTGTCCGATGGTGCGGCGCGCCAAAAATAGATGTTTGTCGAGTTCGTCTCCGGAAGCGTGCGGTGAACTGACTATTACTTGTTCAATTTGAGGTTGATTTTCTAGCGCTTGCTCGCCCAAAACCGATGGTACAATGGGAACTTGGCGCCATCCCAAAAGTTTCAGTCCGCGATCGGTCAGAACTTGCTCAACCACCTGTCGCGCTATAGTCGCTTGAAATTTATCTTGAGACAAAAACAGCATTCCCACGCCACAGTTTTCCCGTGCGGGAGGCACAATTCCCTGTTCGGCGAACCAAGTATCCAGCAATTCCCAAGGAATCGCGGTCATCAAACCCGCACCGTCGCCGGAATCTGAGTCAGCGCTGCAACCGCCGCGATGTTCCAGACAAGTTAAAGCTGGCAGCGCTTTTTCAATAATCGAGTGCGTAGCTTCGCCGCTTTGGTTGGCAATAAACCCCACACCGCAGGCATCTCTTTCTTCCACTAACCAGCTTTGGCCGGCGAATGGAGTTCCTCGCTCTGTTTGATGCACGTTTCTGTTTGGATCGATCGTGTTACCCATGTTGATTGAATGTTATTTCCGTGATTGTGTGGTTGATGTGTTTTTATAGCTCGGAGAGAGAAGGCTGCCGAGCGGTGGGAGCCTAGTAAACTTTAAAACAGCACATTGGAAGCTGATTGGATAAAAATTTACGTCGATGCTGCCTGTACTTAGCACTAAAACCCTGTTGGCAGATTTCAAATTATCTCGCTCGCATCGCCTCGGAGATGTCTCCTAGAATACCTTGCTGTTAAAAAGCTGTGATTCTTTGGGAAATCGCCGCCCTGCAACTATATACATTGCAGGCGATCTAGTTTTTTGTGTGGGTTTTTCCTGAGTTCGGAAGGGTAGCCTTGCGAACACAGGTAGATAGTAACTTTAGCGTAATTTTGCTTGCTGCGCTGTTGAGTTGCTTTCGTCAGCGCCCGCAGACACAAAAGCCACCTGCCCGCTAAGTCGGTAGGTGCAATGTAGCAGCGCGGTTCACAACTGGTGAAACCTGTCTTATTGTGAAGTCAACTCTCAAGCCGCGAACATCAAGTTTATCAAAAAATTGATAAAATTTCACCCATTACACTCAGAGTTGGGGTGCAAGTCTTGTCAGGGATGTTCAGAACCCTGGCTAAGATGCCTAGCCCAAAAAGGTTGACAATTTTCCCTAAGCCTATTTTGTATTTTTTTACCCACAAACTTTTTTGACACTTTATGGTCTACAGACGCGCTTGATTCTTGATTCGTTGAGGCGATTTGATGATGCAGATTTTATAACCGCAACCGTGTCGGAATTAATACCAAAACTCCTCGTTAATTGACTTAGCTAGGCCAGGATTTTTTCACTACAACAGTTCTCAATCTTGGCGATGTATGCCTTAGACTCTATGCCCACGGAGGCAAAGGCTCGCCGATCAAGCGTGCACATCATGTTACTGAGAATGGCTATATATTTTTCATTCTATTAATTAGGATCTCGAATTAAATAACTTACAATTTTAATTGTTATTGTGGGATGGGCTCTTATAGCCCGTCATGAGTGGACGGGCTATAA
>NZ_JAUBOR010000079.1:0-15086 GCF_036700305.1 Microcoleus sp. Z1_A1 | reverse complement strand
AGCCGTGTGCGGTGAAAGTCGCAAGCACGGTTTTGTAGGAGAGATGGTAGGGGACACTCTGCCATCGACTCTCTAACCGATCGCGCATAATACACAGGCCGGGGCGGGTTTTTGAGATTGTCGGTTTTTGGCAAATATTATTGGTGAACCCGCCCCTACAGCAATCATGGTAATCGACCGGACATGATATTAGTTGTATATCGTGATTAAAGCAAGTTACTCAAATTGGGATTTTTAACCGCAGATGTCAGCAGATAAACACAGATAAACACAGATAAACGCTGATGGGATTCATTTGTGTTTATCTGCTGTTTAAAAACATCTTCATCTCTCTCACTCACGAATTTTGAAATATCCATTTTTGGTCGCCGATCGCAATTTCGCAGCCATTTGGCAGCCAAAAAGGCTCGTTAGCAGCCAGCCTCTGCCCCCCTACAAAAGTGCCGTTGGAACTGCCGCTATCGACAAGCTGATACCGCTGTTTGCCAAGTTCGTCAGTGGCCCGGCGGATTTGAGCGTGATAGCGCGAACTTTGCGGATCTTGTAATACTAAAGTGTTGGTTGGTTCGCGTCCAATTGTAAAGGGATTGGCCGTTAGGGCGATCGCTTCTCCAGAAAGTTTGTAGATTAAATATGCGGTTGTTTTGCGATCGCTGCTTGCGAGTACCGTGGGTGCAAGTTGGGGAGGATTTCTCCCCGCAGGGAGGCTGTTTTGAGCAAGTTGTTCTGTCAGTTGTTGTAAATCGCGATCGAACCCTGCTGCTGTGTCGGAAGCTGGAAGACTCGCAGGAGAATTACCTGAAATTAAGTTTAACTGCTGTACGGGAGATTGAGGAACAATGGGCCGGCCTGCTTCGGCAATTCTCATTTGCAGGGCGGCGGCATTTTCTGCTTCCTGTCGGGCACTCATTCCCTCAACTTGGCGAATAACTCCGTTGGTTTCGGGAAAGCTGACATCGCCAATTCGCACGTCTTCTAAGTTAAAACCTAGAGTATAAAAATCTTGGACGCGATCGAGCAAATTTTGGCGCAGCAACAGCCGTCCTTGACTAATAAGCTGTTGTAGGGGTATTTGCCCGATCGCTAATCCCATACAATCCTTAACTGCACTTGCTAAAACAGCTAGAGGATCGGACAATTCCAAAGCTACTCGTTTCGGATCTATAACTTGATAAATAACAGTCAGAGTGGCATCAATTAAAAACCGATCCTTAGACAAAAAATCTCCGTGCGACTGTACATCCAAATTGCGGAGTTTGGTGTCTACGATGACAATTTGACACTGTTCCAGCAGGGGAAGGGCGAAGCTGAAATGCCGCCCGGATTTCAGGGTACGCACGGCGCGGCCGTTTTTGACCAACAAACCCGTGTAACCCGCCCCTATAAAGTCCATACTAAACCCGGCCCAGCGTTCTGGAGTCACGGTTTGAATCAGGGGAGAAGCGTTGTTCATGGGAGGGAGTTGAGGGAGGGGAGATTCTATTTTTAGGGTAACAAATTGCTGGGGGCGAGCGATCGGGCGGTGTGCCGGTTCCGCAACCTCTATTCTATACTTCTGGACTCCCCCCGATTCAGGCCGGACTGGATCTAGTTTGCATCTAGTTGGCACTGAGGGCGATCGAAATACTGTTCGTAGGGTGCGTCAGATCCGAAAAACTTGTTGAAATCGAAAGAATTAATGTCTAACGCACCCTACTATTTCCTGTAACTGTGACTATTTGTGCTAATATTAAAGAGCTTAAAAATTACCAATTAATAGCCTTTAACTATAATGTCTAAGGAATCCGTCATCACAGAACATATCGAAATTACGCCTGGGGTACTTGGCGGTAAGCCACGCATTGCTGGCCATCGAATTGCTGTAGCACACATCGCCGAAATGTATCTGAAAATGGGAATTTCTATAGAAGAAATTGCCGGCAAGTATGACTTACCACTTGCCTCAGTTCATGCTGCAATGACCTATTATTACGATCGTCGAGAAGAAATCGATCGTCACACTGCTGAAAGTCGAGCTATTGTGAAAGAATTAAAGCGTAATAGTTTACCATCTCCGTTACAAGAAAAATTGAGGGCAATTAGAGGTGAGTCAGCAAATTCGTTTTCATTTAGACGAACATATTGACTCTAATATTGCGCGCGGTTTACGTCGTTACGGGATCAGCATCCGACCGTTTACGCTGGGAGCAAGCCAAAATTAGCAGATGTCGCAAATTCAGAACTCACTATATATTATTCATGTTATTTACCACATTATTCTATTTCTTGCTTTACAACGAGCCTGATGAAGTAGAGGTAGCAAATGCGATCGCCCTTTCATTCCCAAAAAGCGATCGCCCTAAAAAGGAATGTACTCAACAGCATTCATCCATTCATCGGATTCTGATGCTAAAGCAATGAGTTCCAATGCCACTTACAACAACCCCTTAGCTCGCATTCTCACGAAAAATGGTGAAGGCGAAAGCAGAGATTTTTCCTGTTGTACCTGCTCCCATTCCGTCCGAATCTCCTGCTCAATTTCAGCTTGAAAGTCAAAGTAATAAGCCATTGCTGCATGAGCCTCCGACTGCATCAAATAAGGATGCTGGCGGCACATTTCTTCCACTGACCAACCGTAAGCTAGATAATCCATCACAATCTGAGCAACCCGCACGCGGGGTATCCGCTGCAACCGTGCGGGTTGACCCGCTACTTTCTCGATATGAGGATAAATTAAAGCTGATGTCATTGCTTTTTGGATCTATCTCTACAGGAGCTTAGCATAAATAGTATTATAACAGTCAACAAAAATGAAAATAATTAAACAAAGCGATCGCCCTTTCATTCCCTAAAAGCGATCGCCCTTGTGACAAGACATTATAAGTGCGATCGCCACAGCCTAAGCGACACCATAGCTCGTAAACTGCCTTGCATAGGGAGGCTGAAGCCCCAAAACAATATCCTCCCGCGCCACACCCATCAGCACTAACTCCTCAGCAATCAGTTCATCGGTTTGATTGCGTTGAATCCAGACTTTCCCATCTCTAATATCTAAGTGGATCGGGCAACTATAAATCCGATTGTGACCGTCCCAACCTAAATCTACTATCTGATAATGGTCATGTTCGGTGTCAAACAATACCTGGATTTCACTGTCGCCATTGATAGGTTTAGTCTTGCTATATTCCATCAGGAAAGTGCGAACAATTTGCCGATATTTAGCTAATCGATCCATTCCACAATCACCTCTTAATCTGGTGGTTTCTCTGTAACTCGCTCTTTCCAGTATCCTGGTTCTCGATTGCAGTGCATTACTGCCACAATTAAAATAAAATCATCCTCTATGGTGTAGAGAATTCCATAAGGAAACTTTCGCGTTAGGCAACGGCGAATATCTTCATCAACTATCGGCGAACGAGTTGGAGATTCGACAAGACGGAAGATAGCATCTTCAACGGCATTAATAAAAGCTTGCGCTAATTCAACTCGACGCTCTGTATAAAATTGGACAGCTTGAGCATATTCAGTTAATGCTGCCGGGTGAAAAACGTACCTCATTGTGCTATAATCTGCCTAATCTGAGCTAACGCTTCTTCTCCTGGAATTGGCTCAACCATACCGCTTCGGATTTCGTCGCGACGCTGCTTAGCTTCCACAGTCCACAACTTTTGAACTGTTCCGTCTATATCAAATTCAAGACTCTCAACTAGCATCTCTGCTAACTGCGCTCTCAACGCATTTGGCAAAGATAAAGCTTCTTTCATCAGTTGCTCAATTGATAGCATAATGGTATCCAAACTAAAATCGCTAAGTAGTTAAGTTGAAAAGGAAGCAAATTGTACAATTTTGTTTGATTATAGCCTAAGTCGGGGCGGGTTTACTAGGTTATTGGTATGAGGCAGTTATGGTGGGTAAAACCCGCCCCTACGCGATCGCCAATTATTCGATCGCGAATCAACCTTTTATATCGTGCCTGTTAGCTTCGGTTGAAAAGTGTTTTTGATGCTGTAGGGGCGGGTTCACCAACAATAATTGCCTGTAATCGACAATCTCATAAACCCGCCCCCACCCAATGATAAATCGCAATCTACCTCTTTCTTGATACAAGATGAACATACATAAATGCCATCATGTCCACCTACCTACCTCACCAAAAACGCCGCACACTCAACATGAGAAGTCTGAGGAAAGAAATCCGCCGGCTGCACTCGCGCTAACTTATAATCCCCATTTTCGCACAAAATCTTCAGGTCGCGAGCCAAAGTAGCAGGCTTGCAGCTAACATAAACAATGCGATTTGGTTTGATTTCCTTGATAGCTTCCAAAACCGCGCGATCGCACCCTTTCCTCGGCGGATCTAGCAGCACAATATCCGGTGTCAATCCCAAGGATGGCAGCAAACTCTCTACAGTTCCCACCTGAAACTCGACATTTCTCACGTCATTTAACTCAGCATTTAATTTGGCTTGTTCGATCGCCGCCGGTTGCACTTCTAAACCTATCGCTATTTTTACTTGTTTTGCCAGGGGTAAAGTAAAAGTACCAATTCCGCAGTAAGCGTCAACCAAAACCTCATTTCCCTGCAAATTCAATTCCCCTACAATCGCCTCTAACAACGCTTCAGCCGCCTCTGTATTTACCTGAAAAAAAGTATCTGCTCTTAGCTGAAAATTCATCCCAGCAAAGCTTTCTCGCAGATAAGAACGACCCGCAATGCAGCGAGTTTCAGTTCCAAAAATCACATTAGTTTGAGCGGGATTTATATTCAAACAAACCCCTGCCAGTTGAGGATATTGTTTCAGCCACTCAGATGCTTGCTCTTCGATTCCCGGCAAGTCTCCAGTGCGAACTATTAAAGTTAGCAGCATCTCGCCGGTGCGCCGTCCAATCCGCAAGGACAAATGACGCAATTCTCCTGTATGTTTCTTTTCGTCGTAGACTTGCCAATCCCGCCAGTGGATGTCTTCTTTGACTTCTTTTAACAAAGGATTGAGGCGCGGATCTTGCACCGGACACTGATTGAGATTGACTAATTTGTGGGTGCTTTTTTGATAGTAACCTGCTTGGACTTGACCTGTTGCCGATATTGCCACCGGATAAGTCGCTTTGTTGCGGTATCCCAAAAATTGGGGAAATCCCTCGATTTTTCCCGTTAAAATTTCATCGACTTGCAGATTGCTAAATCCGCCAATCCTTTCCAAGGCTTGAATGATTTGATTTTGCTTGGCTGCAAGCTGATATTGATAGTCTACGTGCTGCCACTGACAGCCGCCACACTTGTCGGCGACAATGCAGTTAGCTCGGATGCGGTGTTCGGATGTTTCGAGAAGTGTGTCCAGCTTGCCTGTAGCATAGGTGGATTTGACTTGCACGAGGCGGACAAGGACTCGATCGCCCGTCACGGTATCGGGCACAAACACTACTAACTCACCAAAACGACCAACTCCGTCGCCGGTGTCTGTCAAGTCGGTAATCTCTATCTCAATCAGTTGACCTTGCTGGCAAGGGTTTGCCAATTTCGTCGAGTTTGGGGTGGGGAATTTAGATTTGGTCACAAGTAGTCGTGGTAGGATTTAATATGGTAATGCAATATCGCTCTCTCTTTCCTGAGATAAGTCGTAGCGAAGAAGCGGGGCGTAAGCCGTCGCACTCAAGCTCAATTGCAGGCTGTCTTCCTGCTGCTGAACGTCTTGCTGCTAAAGCCAAGCTTCAACCGGGGAGTCGAGCTTGCCGCGAGTTGCCTCGATCCCGTCGGTGCGATATGCTGTTGGGGCGATGTAGCAAAAACTCGTTAAACAGTCCAACTGTCTGCTGACATCCAAACTCTCACTCGCAATTTTTGAGTTTTTCCCGCAGTACCCTGGAACACAAGGAAACTGGCTTGAACATCAAGCATAACGCTTGGGGAGATTTACCCTCTACTTCTAGGATTGATAAATGTTAGGAGCAAGGCAAGTCTGCGAACCAAGAATCCCGTCGCTAAAAGATGGGAATGTTTATTAATGTTATCCTCAAATTTGAATAACAATGAGCGTAGTTAGCCAATTTATTCTCCAAGCCGACGACGAACTTCGTTATCCCAGTACCGGCGAACTCCAAAGTATCAATGATTTCTTTAAAACCGGAGAACAGCGGGTGCGTATTGCTACTGCGCTGTCTGACAGTGAGAAGAAAATTGTTGAAGAAGCTAGTAAAAAACTCTGGAAAAAACGACCTGATTTTATCTCTCCTGGGGGCAATGCTTACGGCCAACGCGAACGGGCTTTGTGTCTGCGCGACTACGGCTGGTACTTGCGCCTGATTACCTACGGTATCTTGGCGGGTGACAAGGAGCCGATCGAAAGCATCGGTTTGATTGGCGTTCGGGAAATGTATAATTCTCTGGGCGTTCCTGTTCCTGGCATGGTCGAAGCTATCCGCTGTTTGAAGGAAGCTTCTTTGGCTTTGCTCAATCAGGATGATGCTAAGGAAGCAGCTCCTTATTTTGATTATATTGCTCAGGCAATGTCTTAATTGCTTTGGCGATCGCTTTCATGAATGTGGCGGAGCATTCGCGGGTGATTTTTGGGGTGATTCGATCTCGCAATTGCTCGCAAATGTTTCGCTTCTGTTTTGGGCAAGGAAATCTGCCTAATTTCTGCTAGGAAGCAATGCAGTTTGAGCTTTCCCAGATTTCGAGAATGTCTTGTCTTTCAATGCACATTTGATTTAAAAAGTCAAGTGTTTTTGGGAGACATTGTTTTTTGAATTTCCGGCTGTCGTAGTGAATAGATGTTTTGAGCTGCGAGAGTTCTCCAAGAGTGGGGCAGGTTTGGATGTGATGGGCGATCGCATTTTGCCATTCTTCCAGCTTCCGGTAGCTGAGAAATTGTCCGCCTCTGTCCCGCCGGTGCACGAAAACCACGAAAGCCCAGGATTCGACTCGCTTAATTTGATTTTGGCTGATTTTGAGCAGTTGGGCGATGGCTACGCCCCGGCTTACGCCTACGACCTGACGGTGATGCGGAGCTTTTTCGAGGGTTGGATGCGGCGAAACAGTGGTGTCATGGCTGTATACTCAGGGGTTGAGAGGCAAGTTCGGTTTAGAGTCAATTACATATTACTATATCAGACTCTTATTGCACAAGTGCAATGAAATTAATTTAAACTTCTTCAGCTCAGATGTTGCTCGTGCAACCCTCAATCATTGATGCTGTGCTAGTTTGAGAGTTAACGTAGGTGGGAAAAATGTCAGGACTCTCTAACAAAGCTGTGGTAGACAAAGAGCAGGAATTGCGTCCCGTTCGCTTCACTGAAACGGGGCGGATGCGTTTGGGGAAGATTTTAAAAGCAGCAAGACAGACAACAGGCTGGTCTGTCAGCGAAACAGAGTTCAAAACCAAGGGATATGAAGAGGCGCTGTTCACAGCTACAAATCAACCCGTACCCAAAGATGTGGGTATCAGTGCCGCAACAGTCAACCGTTACGAACGTGGGAAGCTGGATAATTTGGATTGGCGATCGCTCTCTCTGTTATGCTTTGTCCTCAAGCCGATCGATCCGGTGACTGGGGAAGCCCTGGAACCGACAAATGCGCTTTACATCGCGTGCGAACATCCGCCGTACAATGACGCGAAGCTCTACGAGTAGTTGATTTTTGATGTCTGATTAAAGAAAATTAGTTAGATTGGGAGTTTTTAACCGCAGAGGGCGCAGAGGGCGCAGAGTTAGAGAAGAGAGAGATTAATCATTCTGATACCCACGGATTTGATATTACGCATCGCCCTTTTGTTTAGCAATTAAAGCTTTAGCTTGCTGCCACAGAGATTCTAACTCTTCTGGGGCATAATCTGACAAAGGTCGATCGCACGCAGCCTCTACCTTCGCAAACCGCTGCACGAAACGATCGTTTGTTCCTTGCAAAGCAGCCGACGGATCTAAATCGTACCAGCGAGCTAATTGAATCAACACAAACATAATATCTCCCAATTCTGACTGCTGCGCTGCCTGATCCTCGTGTTTGAGAGCGTGCTCAAATTCTGCCATTTCTTCGTGAAATTTATCCCAAACGCCGTCTACACTGTCCCAATCAAAACTCACTTCCGCAGCTTTTTGGGAGATTTTCATCCCGGCGGCTATTGGCGGCAAAGTGCTGGCATAACGGCTCATTTTCGAGGCTAAAGTTGGCGGCTTTTCCGATGTTGTGCCTTTTTCTGCTGCTTTGATTTTTTCCCAGTTTTCGTTGACTTCATCGACGCTGTTGATTTCGACATCGCCAAAGACGTGGGGATGTCGCCGAATTAGTTTTTCTGTAATGCCCGCAGCTATTTCGGCGAAGGTAAACTGATTGGATTCGCTGGCAATTTGAGCTTGCAGAATTACCTGTAACAGTAAGTCGCCCAATTCTTCGACGATCGCATCTTTATCTCCTTTGCGAATCGCATCGGCGGTTTCATAAGCTTCTTCGATTATGTGAGGAATTAGAGTTTGGGGAGTTTGAGCTAAATCCCAAGGACATCCGCCGTCGGGCGATCGCAATTTAGCTACAACTTCTATAAGTTCTTCGAGTGCTGTGAGCGATCGATTGTGGGAATTAGACATCGGAATTTACCTTTTAGATTTGCTGGAAGTGCGGCGGGTAGGTTGGCGTTTGCGCCTCTTAATTGTCCCAGGAGGCCGCAACCCGCTCAATCCTTTCTTTTTTAATCTTTTGTAAGCCGAGCCGCCCCAATCGCTCAGATAGTGGCTCATAGCGCCCAATTCTAGACCGATGTAAACGGCTAAAATTTCGATGTGGTGTTCCCAGATCGATCGCCCGTAACTCAAAACCACATCCTGCCAATTCCAGCCGAAGTTTCCGACTTTTTCGGCAATTGCCAATCCCAACACTCCGAGAACCGCGATCCAGATAGCGAGGTACAGGATTCGCAAAGCAGTGCCGATCAGAGGGCCGTGGGACAAAAAAGAGCGGTGGCGCAGGCTTTTTTGGTACGGGAGCCAAATTGGTTTGAACCATCCCCAGCGCTGATACTGGCAGGAGTAGATATCCAAGTCGGGGCCAAACATCAGCCCGCCGAATAAGAAACTGCCGGAAACGAGCAAAGTCAGGTTGCTGCTGCTCGTCTGGCCAAAGGTGAGGGCTGCCACCAAGGGCAAACTCCACATGGTTATTTGATCGTGGGTGCGGCCAGAGGGCATTTAAAGTTTAGGATTTTTTTTACTTGATCTTTCTGAGTTACTGTGATATGATAAATCCTTGTGAGTGCAATTGGGTGATTAGCTCAGTGGTAGAGCGCCTGCTTTACACGCAGGATGCCGTAGGTTCAAATCCTACATTACCCATCCGATAACTCAATATCAAAAGTTTCAGCCGTTTTTAGCCGTCAAGCCGAGAACGGCTGTTGCTGTTGCTCTTGGGGGTTGACTGTTGAATTGGGTGACAACTAAATTTAACATTCTGGGGCGGATGTCTCAAAAGTTGGCACCCAATGCTAGAAAATTAATTTATTGATTTTCTTTTTTAGAACCTTGTATATGAAGCCTAAAATAACTAGCCCGATCGCGTGGCAGCAAGCTGAACTGCTCATGCAGCCAGCGATGATCCGAGTGATCGACAACATCCGCAAACAATTAGAGGAGTCAGTTTGGACGGGTACTTATCAAGAAGTCCAGATTCCCATTCCTGGCTATCAACTACTTTTAGAGCTTCAAGGCGAGCAAAGATGTGTCGATATTTGGGAACTTTGCTATCGAGTCTGCTTTGTCAACTACCAGCCCGCCCACAGTCAAATCCAAAGCCAAGAAGTTGTAATTGATACTAGCTTGATTGATGGTGAGACTGGCGATGTAGATTGGAATCGTCTTGATGCTAAAGCCAGCCAATTAATCCAAGAAATATTCGCTAATTTGGACAAATAGTCAGTTGTCAGTTGTCAGTTGACAGGAAAGTAGTAGTTAATAGTCAACAGTCAACAGTCATCAGTTATCAGTCAACAGTTAACAGTCAACAAAATCTTATGATTCAGCAATTGCACGACATTCAAGCAGCCACCGGTGCTACTTTTGCAGAGTTAACAACCAAAGAAATTGTCCCAGTCAGTTTTGGTAACGACGCAGAAGCGATCGCAGCAACGAAACAAGGTGTAGCTTTGTACGATCGCACTCACTGGGGACGCATTCAAATCTCAGACAGCGATCGCCTGCGCTTCTTGCACAATCAAAGTACCAATAACTTCAATATACTCAAACCCGGTCAAGGTTGTGACACAGTTTTCGTCACATCCACCGCCCGGACGATCGACCTCGCCACCGCTTACGCTACAGAAGATGCCGTACTGCTGTTAGTTTCGCCCAACCGCCGCCGCCAACTACTGGAATTGCTCGATCGCTATATTTTCCCAATGGATCGAGTCGAGTTAACAGATTTAACCGATACAACAGTTGCTTTCAGTTTCTTCGGCCCGGAAAGCACTCAACTACTAGAAAAAATCGGAGTTACCGAACTCGAAAATCAACCTTACGCTACTCACAAATTGATAAAAACCCCCCCTTACCAAGGGGGGGTTCGAGTGGCTGTGGGTAGCGGTTTAGCAACTCCCGGATACACGTTAATTGCCCAAGCTTGCGATGCCGCCAACTTGTGGCAGGAATTAGTCAAAGCTGGGGCCGTACCGATGGGCGATCGAGTTTGGGAACAACTGCGAATCCAACAAGGACGCCCCGCACCCGATTTTGAACTCACAGACGATTACAACCCCTTAGAAGCCCGCCTTTTACACACGATTACCTATGACAAAGGTTGCTACATCGGTCAAGAAACAATTGCCCGGTTGAACACCTACAAAGGAGTCAAACAAGAACTTTGGGGCGTGCAGTTGAGCGGTGCGGTTGAACCCGGAACAGCAGTCACAATCGGAGAGGAAAAAGTCGGCAAACTCACCAGTTTTACGGAAACTGAATCTGGCTTTTTTGGTCTGGCTTACATCCGCACAAAAGCGGGGGGCGAAGGGCTGAAAGTGCAGGTAGGAGAAATGACCGGGGAAGTAGTAAACCTGCCTTTTTTAAGTTTGTAAGCTTGGGTTTGTAGTGAGGACTTTATTCCTCATAGATTGAATTCCTCACTACGAACCTATAGGGGGTATTCTACTGGACATCATAAGCTAGATCAGTATTTAAATTGCAGGTCAACAAATAATCAAACTCTTGTGGGACGTTGCTCCGACGCTGCCCCAAGTATGCAGTTTAAATGCACAATAGCTGATTAAATTATGACATAATCTTCGCCCAAAATAGCTTGATTGACCTGCGGTTCCGGCTCTACTGGGTCGCTGTAATGAGTGTCAATGTGTTTGATGAAACTTTCCCGATAAGCTTTGAGATGCGAGTTAAGTGCTTCGAGATCCTGCTCTCCTGTCGCGAAACCTTTCTCTCTTCTAAATTGACCCGATTCTTTAACAAAAGCCATATCAACTTGCCACAACGCCTTATCAATCGGGCGATAGGACAAATCAACAATATCATAAGCTGCGAATCCTTGGGAGTTCATAAAACTCATTACATCATACATCTGACCGAACAATGTAACTTCTACAATTACATATTCAGTTTGCTGCAAAATCTCAGTTGCTCCTGCTAAAACATCTAATTCCTGTCCGTCTACATCAACTTTAATTAAATACGGGCCTGGCAAGTTTCTTTCCCTGCATATTCCATCCAAGGTAATGGCTGGTATGTTTCTCACATAAGGATTGCTGCTGTCAGTAACGAGATTTTCAGAAAGTGAAGAATGCACCATACCGGGACTGACGTTGAGGGTGAAAACTCCCGATTCTTTGGTAGCTGCTGCAATAATGTATTCTGCACTTTTGAGTTTGCGGCAAATTTTGGCCAGATAAGGTTCATTTTCGGCGATTGGCTCAATTAGCAAATGTCGCGCATCGGGGAAAGTTTCGTAAAGATTAAAAGTTCCCAAGGCGGCACCGACATCAATCACAGTTCTTGGTTGAAAACCTAAGTCTTTAGCCAGCAGCAAGCTGCCTGACATCGAGTTTCTGAGAATTCCTGTTTGTTGTTGGTTCACAATTTTTTCCAGATTTCAATGTGGATAAAGTTAATACAGCACTTTCCAGGTAAGTGAAGTACAGAGAAACCGGGTTTCTTGAATAAAACCGGTTTTTGGCGAGAAATCCAGAAGAAACCCGGTTTCTGGGGTGTACTTTATAAACCTGGAATCCGCTGTAGTATGTCTTGCAGCCGAGTTATTGTATGTCCGAATATTGTATGTTTGAATAAAGAAACGAAGCAATCGCCGAGGTTTGCTATTTCTTCGTTTCGGATCGTAATGACAGAAATAGGTTTTAACTCAGATGTTGCACCATTGTCAATCAGCTTTTTAGGAACAGGCTTTTCGGCCTGTTCCACAATATATATATAGCAATCCTTGCAGGAGTAAAAAGATGTAGGGGTAGTGCTAAGACTGCCTACCCTGCCTCATGGGGCAACCACGGGGGGTTTGCCCCTACAATAATTACACAAATGATTTGGGATTGCTATAGTAAATTTTCTTGTGGAACAAGCTGGACGGCCTGTTCTTGAGAATGGTGCAAGATGTGAGTTTCCATGTAACCTGCTACTATTTCGCGGATTTGTGCGCCTTGTTTTCCGGTTCGACAGATTGCAAAGCTTCGTCGAGAATTGCACGGGCTGACTCGGCTTTACTCCTAGCATCTCGATAGCGAACGTTAGCTTGAGCGAAGTTTTTGAGAACCTTGAAACCGTCTTTGAGGCTGGCGATTTCTTCGGCAGTCACAGCCTCATCTGTAAACAAAATGTCGATCGCAGCCCGGATTTTTAGTGCTTCTTCGCGGGATTCCATCACTTTCAATTTGAGACTTGCCAAATTGCTCAAAATCTGGACGGCTTCAGTAATCGCATCCTCGCCGTCAGACGCAGCATCTTCGATATCCTTAACTTCAACAAACTGTTTGGGCCCAAATCCCTCCATGAGTTCCGTAGGCAGCTTGCCCTCATCCATGAGATCCATCAGCCGATCCATCGCTTCTTCACGGGCTTTGGCTGAATCTTTCCCCTTGACAGTTAAAATAATTTCGGGGCTTTGAGGAAGTGTATAGCGAACCATATTTTGACAGCCTGTGCGCGAAAACAATTGAATGATATTTTATCTTTATTCGATCGCCAGTTGCAGCTATCAATCCGCTCGACTACCAACCGCTTGCCAAAACTTGACACATATACACTCAAAAGGAACCCTCGACAATGAAAGATAAATTTCTTAACTTTCTCAACTTGATTTTAGTAGCTGATGTGTTTTTCGTCTTTGCCATTTTTGGGTGGTTTGTGATCGCAGTAGCGGGTCGATCGACCGGGGTGAATCTCGGTTTTGATTTGTGGTACAGTCTCTGGCAGCCCGTATTTAATCCCGCCCTGGGAATTCTTATGGGTGGTGCTATTCTCAGCGGTATAATTAACCAAGTTTCTAAACGCCTCAATCCCAAGTAAAATTGATGTTTTGTTGGAGACGGTGATTGGCGATGCTACTTAGTTGGCGATCGAACTTGTGGAATGCTTCAGAGATGAGGCACTCAATTAGGTCGATGAAGCTTGAAAATACATAAGTAGTCAAAAACGAGTGAAACGCTCCCCAAAGGAGCGATATCTTATCAAAGCAATCACAAAAGTTATGATAGCTTTACATTCTGTTACAGAGTAAAGTTTATTTTCGCCTACCTATTTACGTCAAAAATCAGGATTGGACGATCGGGATCTAAAAATATCAACTCATGTTCTGATGAACAAAAGTCGGGCAATTATGGGAGAACAAAAATGTATCGGTATCCTCACCAGCGGAGGTGACTGTGCAGGCTTAAATGCAGTTATTCGAGCCGTTGTCTACCGCGCAACGGGAACTTACAATTGGAAAGTGATGGGGATTCGTCAAGCCACCAACGGATTGATGAGTCGTCCCCCTGCAGCAATTCCCTTGGATATTGAGAAAGTAGACTCGTGGCTCACCATTGGCGGTACGATGCTAGGCACGACAAATAAGGGCGATCCTTTTGCTTTCCCCATGCCGGATGGGACTCTACGCGATCGTTCTGACGACATTATCGAAGGCTATCATCAATTAGGTTTGGATGCTTTAATTGGGATTGGTGGCGACGGTAGTCTTGCCATTCTCAGGAAGATTGCTCAACAAGGTAATTTGAATTTAGTTGCGATTCCTAAAACTATTGATAATGATGTTGGAATTACCGAGCGTTCTATCGGTTTTGATACTGCGGTAAATATTGCCACTGAAGCACTCGATCGCTTGCATTTTACTGCCGCAAGTCACAGTCGCGTCATGATTGTCGAAGTCATGGGACGCGACGCTGGACATATTGCGATCAGTGCCGGAATTTCTGGAGGAGCTGATATAATTTTGATTCCAGAAATCCCTTACACAATTTCCAAAATCTGTGCCCAAATCCAAGAACGCCAAGACCGGGGAAAAAACTACTGTTTAATTATAGTAGCGGAGGCAGTTCGCACTGAAGAAGGCGAGTTAGTAATGCAAACAAATCGCTTAGGTCAAAGTCGATTAGGCGGAATTGGTCAGTATTTAGCTGATACAATTTCTGACTGCAGCGGTGCAGAAACTCGCGTCACTGTTTTGGGGCATATTCAACGCGGAGGAACTCCTTCATCGCTAGAAAGGTTAATTGCTTCTGCTTTTGGCGTCGCAGCAGTTGATTTAATTGCCGAAGAGAAATACGACTGCATGGTATCTTGGCAAAAGCGGGAAGTTGTGAGGGTTCCTCTGGAAGATGCGATCGCCAAATACAGACCTGTAGACTTCGATGGTACTCTGGTTAAAACGGCCCGCGGTTTAGGGATTTGTCTAGGGGACTAAACAATTACCCCTCCGATTTCTCAAAGATTTAGTCGGGGACGCACTCAGAACCAAGAAACCGGCTTTTTTAACCGAGACTGAGGGTTTTAAGCTAGTGTATGGTCGTAAAAAAACCAAGGTGATGACCAAGAATTTCAAAGGTGGTATCCGCCACGTGATTTATCCGTGGAATCAATCCAAAATCGAAAATCGAAAATCCTCAAGCCCCCGCATTTAT
>NZ_JAUBOR010000078.1:0-15480 GCF_036700305.1 Microcoleus sp. Z1_A1 | reverse complement strand
GACTGAATCTGTCTTGAGTGCTCGTTCTGGTCGGACTCCTCCTTCTCTTCTGCCACGCTAACCCCGTGAACTTCTACGTTTAGCATCAACTGTTTCAGTTCCTGAACTGAGAGTATTGTTGAGTGATGCTCGCAATTGTTGGGCATCTAAATCGAATTCTAAAATAGCTGTTAGGTGAGACTTGTCGCTGTGAGAAGCTAACCTCTCTAAGGCTTTTAAAAAGCTCAGCCTCTCAACCACCACTTGATGGCTAAATTCAGGTCGATAGGGAGCGATAATTTGGTCACAAACCGGATATTGCCCTTCTAGCAACTTCGTGGTCAACCGCCAATTATTCCACTCGAATGCGACAAAATTACTAGGTTGCTCTGGCAAACCTTCATAGTAAATCGTAACTTTGTCAGCAGAATTCAAAGAACGCTCCAATAACCGGAGTACCTTAGCAGGGACAGTAAAATTAACTACTTGACTGCTCAAAAGATGGGAATTGCTGCTTTCGTTCAATCCTAAAACCATTGCTACCCGATGCCCATCTGTCGTCCAAACTCTCAGTTGATCGAGTCCTCTGTCTGCGTCGTGACTGAGTTGAAAATTGCCTCCTGTTAAAATGCGTTTGTTTTCCTCAGAACTTACAGCAAATAAGCTAGCTTTTAGGACAGAAATTAATACGCTAGCAGGAAGCGTTACAAGTTTCTGTTGAACGCTGGGGATAGCCGGAAATTCGTCCGCAGCTAGCCCGCGAATGGCGTGCTTGCTTCTTGACGCACTCAGAGTGGCACTGACTGATGGAACGTGGCTTCCTTTAATAATTTCAGAAGAACTCTTTAAGGTGAGGCTGCCGTTAGGAAATTTTCCCAGAATGTCAGCAAGTATGGGTGCGGGGAGGGTAAGCTTTCCAGATTGATTGACATTCGCACCAAAGCTCACTTGCATTCCAAATTCTAAGTTGTAAGCAGTCAGATGCAAATGTTGAGTTTCTGCATCAGCTTCAATCAAAATATTGGACAAAATGGGATGGCTGCTATTGCTGGGAATGATGCCTTTCAGGGCTTGTATATAATCGTTGAATTCTCTTGAATTGCAGGCAACTTCAATAGCTGATGGGAGAGGAGAAGGGGAAGGCAATATTGCCTCATTTGAGAATGTTTCTAGAGAAGAAGAATCGACTGCTGGAAGTTCTGCAAAACTCGTGCAAGTTTGCAAGGCTTCTACTTTTTGTGGAGAGATTGTTAAGGGTTCGCAAACCGAGTCAGTTTCAGTTGTTGGTTTGACTGATTTCTTCACAGTTTTGGCAGAATTACGTGCTGTGGCAGTCGAGCGTTTTTTCTTAACTGTTATCTCCAAATTTTCCTCTTGAGGCGGTGTTCCTGTTAGTCGAGATTTTGCCATAATTAGCCTGGTGTCAGGGGTGCGATTGGCCGCTGCGGTAGCAGCACTTATTCAGGTTGTTGAGAAAGAGGAGTGGGAAGGGGAAGGGGAAGGAGAAGGAGAAAGAGAAGGAGAAGGGGAAGGAGAAGGGGAAGGAACCCACGCTTAAAAGCATAGGATTGAAGGGTAGACATTTTGTATCTAACTCGGTGGGTATCGATACAATTATTAATTTTTTTAGCGTTGCTATCAACCCAAAACTAAAGTTTTTTTCTCCATTTTTACCTTCTGCTTCGCCTTGCCTTTCCGTTTCCCTTTCTTCTTATTTTATAAATATAGCAATCCTAAGTGATTTTCTAGATATGTAAAATCTGAAAGTCTTGCTATACAACAAGTCTAAGAAGACAAGAGGGCGTTGTGTTGTGAGACTCAGATCGGATTGCTATAGGACTTACGCACAGACTCTACTTGTAGGGTGCTGAGGGCACACGTTACTACTACAGATAGTGTGAAAATTGACTTATGCAGCGTAAGTCCCGATGGAGAAGCTTTCTGAAAGTTGAGCGTTAGTGACTGTTTTTTAGAAAGGTATGGACCTGTTAGTTGAGGACTTTACCTGTTAGTTGAGGACTTTACCTGTTATAGCAACAGCCAAGACGGTTAGCACCTTCTTAATCGCTGAAACCATTGCTCTTACTGCTTCTTCCTTCTTCCTTCTTCCTTCTGCTATAGTTGAGGACTTTACCTCTTGGTTGAAAAGTTTACCTCTTGGTTGAGAAGTTTATTGTTTGAGTACAAGTCATTGGGGGCAACAAATAATATTCGATATCGGCAGCGGCTTGCACCGACATAATAAAGTCGATGGTACTCTTTAAGTTTCTGTTGCCTGCTCAAATCTTGACCGATTAACAATCTGCTGAAAAGGTCGCTTCCGTCAACACCAACTTCATCAAAAGTGCTGCCTTGCGAATTGTGAATAGTCAGAGCAAAGCAATTGTTAATTTCAGCAAACAAGTCATCTTTGAACCAGTAATATTTCCTCCAAAGAAATCCATTGCGTTTAGCACTCTTGAGCTTTTCTTTAAGTTCAGCCTGGTAGCGCTTATTTTCGGACTCGTGCAGGACAAAGATTTGCCGAAATAAACCGTCATCAGTCACAATTTTTAGCAGCCAAACTCGATAGCCTCCGTGCTGGTTAATCTCAACTTCCTTGACGGTAAATTCCGTTGAAGTCGGCAAAATTACGGTTTTGCCGTCAGGTGCCATGACGGGTTTTTTGGTAATTAGCCTTTCTCCCGGTACAAATTGGGGTGCAGCTTGACCGTAGACTTGTTCTCTGATAAGCTGATTGTAGTATCTGACTCGTTTGTTAGTCCAGCACAGAATTCTGAAACGATCGGGATTTTGACTAAATTCTAGATCGATCGTTTTGACAGCATATTGTAGCAGCGTTTCTGATTTAACTTTGAATGCACCGTTTGACTTGTCTCCTTTTTTGTATTTGGAATGCGGTAAAAATATGTCGGTTTTGCTATTGACAAAAGAGCGGCATTCTGTTATGAAATCGAGCACGGGGCTTTCCCCTGCTTGCCTGACAACTTTGGTCAGTACAGCTTTATTGGTAATGCTGAAAGCAGGCGACTTTTTTTCTCCTACAGGATTGAGTTGAGCGGGGTCGCCCATTAAAATTAGCTTGCGGTGATTGAAGAATGTGCGTTCAAAATTGCGTTCTATCCATTTCCACAATTCGCTTCCAACCATCGAACATTCGTCGAGGAAGATGATATCGTAGAGGTGAAGGCTGCTGGAACTTGTCTGTGACAAGGCTTTTTCTTGTTCTTTTTTGACCATGCCTAATCCTAAAAGTTGGTGTATTGTCATAAAATCAACTCCGAAAATGCCTTGAGACGCTGCCATTTTTCTGAGGATGCCGACTGCTTTGTTAGTAGGTGCTGTGAGGGCAATGCGTTTGCTTTGACTCAAGAGTTCTTGGATAATTTGAAAGACGATTGTGGATTTTCCAGTTCCTGCGTAGCCGCACAGCAAGAAGAATGACTCGGTAGTGGTTAGAAAGCTTCTTAATTTGTCGATGGCTTGCTGCTGTTGCGGTTTGAGCGTGAAGGGAAATTGTGTAAGTTTCTGGGGTTGTTCGAGTAAGGTTTGAATCATTAGTTAGCGTCCATTACTAATTTTCTCAACCTCTGATTAAGCGTTAGCTTGACGGGGGAGTCTTTCAAGAGTAGGTTTTTTAGATTCCGGGCAAGGAAGATTCCTAAGTCTTGTTAATAAAACTTTTAAGACAAATAGGAAATTTTTCTGTGTTTTGTCCCAGCAAAAAAGAACCGTCCACACCCTACGAAATGCTTGCTACTTCCCACTCATCTCCTAAATGGCGTCCTTTCTAAATCAAGTTCAGCAACTTTGGCGAGAGCTTCTAAACGCTTGTTTAATGTTTTATGTCGGGGACATTCTACAGCATACTCGTATTTATAACCTGTATGTTGAAGTTCCGAAATTTGGCAATCAATTAAATTGCTAAGGTGGCCGACTAGCTTTTTGACAGGTATTAGCCACGCTTTAGCTAGTGCTTTAGTACGAAACCCAATCCAAGCTGTAAAGTAGGAGCCGTCTTCGCTAATTTGATAAGCCACATTGGGCGATAATTTAACAATAGGTTCGATGCGGGCAATACCCAAACCTTTGAGTTCTCTCAAGCTGTAACTTAGGAGTTCTCCGCTGTTCCACTGGATGTGAAATGGACGTGGCTCTTCAACGTTCAAGTGTTGGACTCTCCCCATTCGTTGAAATCCTTCTCGGTGCTGTAAAATGCAATCTCCCTCTCTAAATCCGTAGAAGCCTTGTTTCTTTGTTAGGTTTTCTAACTGCTGCTTCCAGGCTTCTTCCCAAGCTATGTCAAAGTCGAGAAGTTGGTAATTTTCTTCGCTCAATTGTTGAGCTATTTTTTCTTTTAACTGCTGTTTGTAGATTGGCATAGCGAATTCTAAAAAGTTGTCGGGTACTTCGAGAGCTAAATGCGTTTTAGCTCTGATTCTGATATCGGTAACAGATAAATAGCTGGCGGCTTTTAATTGCTGGGGTGTCGGGATATCTATGGTACAAATTGTCGGGTAACCGGGAAACAAGTTGATGGGAAAGAGATAAGATTGGTCAATAGTAGAGATAATAATGTGCTGTTCAGTGAGCGATTCTACTTTGAAACGAGTTGCGTTACTAAATTGTATCTGTTCGGAATTAGCGAGTACGATTGTTGTGCAAGCTGGAAGTTTTCCAGCAGTCTTTTGAGGGATAAACTGAGGCACGATGGAGATTGTGAGGGCGCGGATTTCGTCGAGGTTATAAGTCCAAGAAAATGAATCTTCGCCGGGACTTGCGTCCCAAGTAATTGTCACAGGTTTTTCAGTTTTGTTGAGAGAAGTAACAATACCGTATTGGTTGCCTGTTTTTACGATATCGTTTAATTTGAAGTGATGTTCTTCAGCAGGTGCATCCGCGAGGAAAGGAAAAATTACTGCCATCACTTCTTTAATTTGAGGGGAGTCCTGGCTGGCTGATTCAGGAAAGGTTTTGTGGGGGTTGATAGCGTTCATAACGGTAAGAAGTGGTTATCTCTTAACTTCTCCCGCTAGGGGGTAGCTTTAAATTTGCAGGTGTCCTTAACAAAGGATTCTTGAGCCACCACTTGCAGGAAATAAATTAGCTGTTGTTAGAGGGAGGATCTGTTGTGATGGCAAGCTATACTACTATTAGCCATATGTACGATTGCACACCTATCAATCATAGTATATTCACTCATATAATTGTAATTACCCGTACAAATACGATAGCTCTATATAGTCAATCAAGACTATGATAAAAAGTTGTAGTTAGTACAATTTAAAAAGTCGAATGCTAACAATTTATTTAGTTAACATCATTCAATTCATAAAAAGTTCTCCCAGCTATCAGTAGGTTCTGTCGCTGGGAGAAATCGCTGGAAAGTCGGTTATTCAACTAACGCAGGTATCTCGATTAATTCGATTTCAAACCTTCGCTGCATTCGCCGTTATTCTTTAGGCACAGTAGGCTTTGGTTGGATGTCAAAAATAATCACAAATGTGCGCGTTTTAACTAACCGCTGCAAAACCCGTAGATGATCGTCTGCATCGTTTCTCTTACGAAATCGTGCCACAATAACACGCTGACAATTAGGAAGCAGGCTAATGATACACCACGGGTGCAATTTTTCAGAGTAGGTCATTTTAGTACCTCAGCATTAAAAGTAACAGATTGTGCTCTTGTTTCATTGCTTGCCAAGACAGTAATTGAATAATTTTGTCAAAGACAGGTCACGGTGACATTGATATTTGACAAGGTTTGTGCTAAGACAAGCTCCCATTATTTTTTGATGCTGAAAAAGCTTGATGTATAGCAGCCAACAAAACTGTTAGAACAAGTCAGCAGTATATGATTGCGACAACGTATACAGTCGTTGCCCTAAACAGTCTTTCCGTTATACGCGCCACTATTAATCCAGGCTATTCTCTTCGCAAGGCGGACACAGGAAAGCCACCAATGTCTCTGGAATTTCCTCAAAATGCTCCAGCAAAAAATCCATTAAAGCCAAATGACGCAAATCGACAGCAGTAGGAAATCTGCGATTTTTACCCGTTTTAAACCAACGCCGCACTGTAGAATCAGAACGAGAACAAATAAAAGCGATTTCCTCATAACTCACTCCCCACTTTTCATAAAACTGCCTCGGTGTCATTCGCAATTGGCATTGACTGTAAACTGCAATCAAATTGCGTTCTCTATCGGTCAGATTCTGCTGCTTTTTTATCATCCTCAAACTTCTCCAAATCTTCCTCCCAGGCAGTATCAAACTGACACCACGTTGCACTTTTGGAATCAGGAGTAAGGCAAATGATGTAACACCACATCCAACAGCATTGACATTGTTCGTAGTTGTAAAATTTGCCGATAACCATTCCTCTGTCAGCTTCTTCGCTAACACCCGTCCAGCGCACCATTTCGCCACAGTTAAAGCGCGGGGGATGAATTTTGGCAAAGTTGGCAGGCAATTCAATTGCAGGCGGCATATCCTTCAAATGTTTTAGTGGCAGGCCCGAAATCAAATCTCGCTTTCCTTTTGAGATTGACATGAGTTCTCAACTGTGCATCTATTGCAACAGATTTGTTTTGATAGATTTTCCGACCAATTTCTTGATAAAGAAATTGCAGCGCGACATCTCCTTGAATCAATCAATTGGAATCTATATTTGACCGACTATTTCCCAATTTAAACTCTGGCTAGGTTATCAATTTTTTGAAATCCCGCCCAATCGCGTTGACTCCTTTTTTGCCCGCTGCAATTAATTTCTAGACTGCTGTTTGTCCGAGAGAAGGTACTAAAACTTTGCTTAAATCGGCTGCGTTTGATCAACCAGAATCCCTTCTAGGATTTATTAGCAGGAGTATTGCCACTGCCAGCAGAGAAGTTGGCAGCGATCGCCCTCAACGGCAAGAGTTGCTACCATATCTAAACCGGGGACTAACTCAATCAAAGACCATCGGAAACTTCTTTTGGATTTTCCAGAAAGTTTAACAGTGCTGCTGGTTCTCCCGGCGCAATCGCAACATCAAATCCATCCAAAGGAATTGAAAGACCTTTACCTACCGCTTTGATGTAGGCTTCTTTGCGAGTCCAGCAGGTAAAAAAAGCTCTCAGTTGTTGATGTTCGGGGAGCGAGCGCAATACGGCGTTTTCAAAAGGCGAAAAAAAACTTTCGGCTATCTGCTGGTAGGGAAAATCTTTACGAATGCGTTCAATATCAATGCCAACTTCTCGATTTTGCTCCACAGCAATGAGAGCAATTCCGTGAGAGTGAGACAAATTGAAGCAAAGTTTATATTCGGATACTGCGGTAACTAAAGATGGTTTTCCGTAGGGGTTATAGCTAAAGCGCAGTTCGTTAGGATTTTTATTTAGATAGCAGCCCAAAATTTTTCTGAGAATACCGCGAGCTGCGATAAAATGCGCTCTGTCTTTCTGAAAGTAAAAACGCTCTGCTCTTTTAAGTTCGTCAGTAGAGAGACTCTCCTGCAAGCTTTGTAGGCAAGATGCTCTCATCTCCAGATCAACGCGCCAAACATGAACCTCATCGCTATTAAGTATTAGGTCTTTTGGGGGTATTTTCCACTCAATTATATTAGTATTCATTATTAGTCGTAAGCCGTGAAAAATTATTGATTTTGCTGCAATTTTTGACAAGTAGCTTGAAGCAAAAGCAACTGATATCTCTTTAAAAAAAAGTGATGGTATGGAAACATTTGCAGCGAACAAAAAGCGATTGTATGTTTGTTCCAACCTTCAATAATATCGGGACTCGTTTCGGGGTATTGCAAACCACCAATTACAGTAATCGGACATTCTAATGGCGCTTCGTTAGTATAAACATAGACTTCATCAATTGCTAAATCTGCCCGCACAATAGGAATCAGTAGTTGCATCATTTCGTAATTTTATAGAACTTCTTTAGGGATACCGTTGAGACGATGCAATTCATGCAACAATTCCGGTTCTGACAGAGCGTGCATTGGCTATGGATCGGGAATGTGAGGTGCAAGGCTAGCGGATGCGACTGCTAAAAATTGGTAACTCGCTAAGTAGGACTCAGATTTTCGCAAACAATTAGGCCTACCACCAGAGACCTCAATAACAAATAAGTATCAATTAGGAACAAATCTAGTGAAGAAATGGTAGTTGTAGTTGATAAATAACTACTTTTTGTTGCTATATTTGGGTAAATTAAGTAGTTAAATTAATTCCATATCACACTAAATATTAATTTTCATTAAATATGAATTTTGCAGGTATAAAATTATTAAAAATTTGGCGCTACATCTATTATCTTAGAGTGCTACCATTTTAGCGATGGAACTCCATCAACGCACTTGTTGCATAAATTGATGGATGGTCAACTGATTTCCAGCAACGCGCGATCGCCATCAACAATTCAGGAATATCCTCAGCAGAAATCTCCTTAATTGCATTCTCCACACCCGCTCCTTCCACCAGCTCCCCAGCTACCAGCGAACAAAAATGTTTGCGTGCTCCTGGAGCAATCTTCTGCATCGCCTGCAACAGGTTGTCGAGCATCTCGTCAGTTACACCCTTCTTGCCGTGTCTAAACTGCGACACAAGACTCTCGCTGACCCCAGCAACTCGAGCTAGGGCTTTGCCACTGATATCATAACGTTTCAACGTATTGTGGAAGGCTTCATAAATCAGCATTAAGATTTGTCACCTTAATTCACTGTGGGTGAATCTAGATTTACTATTGGTAAATGATTGGGGTCAAAATGGAGGTTTTCGATGGAGACTGACCTGCATCCACAGCCACATAAAGCTTTTTGGCTGGGGAAGCAAAATTGGATGCTATTTAACTTTAGCAAAATTAGGAGATTTGCCAACACAAATTGCCAAATTTTTAGCAAAAACTTCTCGGTAACCCGGAGCAGGCACTTGGAAGATGTCAAAAAAGGCATCGCCCAATTCCTCTCATATCGCTTGGAGGTACGCCGATGAGCGACATTAATCAGGCTCCCCAGACGATCGCCCAGACAATTGACTGGCTCCACAATTGCTTGGGCAGACCTGCGCTGCCGGAATGTCCCAAGGAATGCGAAAGGGACTGCAACGTTCCCGGAGGCAAAGCGCCTGCTTGGATAAACCAGAAAGGAAAAGCAGTCAAAGTCAGTTGGAAACCCTATCAAAAGCAATTGCCAACTCAGGCAAACTTAGCGAAGTGGTTCGCCCACACCACTGGCATCGGCACTCTCGGCGGCGGACCTAATACACAGGGCCACTACATCGCCTTTGTCGATCTAGATCGTAAAGAAAAAGTCTTCTCCTCGTCACAAGCTTTTGAGGCGCGCCTTGAACAGTGGTTCAACGACTACCCCCTCCTTAATGTCGCCCCTCGATTTCGCACCCCTTCGGGCGGATACCGAGTCATCCTCGCCTTCACAGAAGAACCAGATTGGACAGCCTTCAGCCTAGATCGAGACAGGTCCCGAATGGGCGAACTGCTTGCCCGAAACGGCGGTCACACCCTGCTGCCCCCTACTGTCGGCGCGAACGGCATCCCATACCGCTGGGAGTATTTTGTTGCATATCCGCCTACAGTTGCCAAACCGGAAGATGTTGGTATTTACCCAACACGGCAACAGCACCCGTCTGTTCCTGCCAACACCTCGCCCCGTTCTGTAGGAAGTTACGTCCCCGGCGCAATTCGCCTAGAAGACCTCATCTCCCCCCGCACCCTTGAAATTCTGACAGGTGGTGCCAAAACAGGCGATCGCTCCGACGCCCTGACCGCTCTCGCCTCCGAATGTTACGGCTGGGAAGAGTTCTGCCACCGCTACAGTATCTCCTACTCCGGCACCACTGAAATCTTAGCCGAGTACGCCTGGGGGCAAATGGAAGACAGCAGCCGAGATCCCTACAAATGGCAGCGCATCCTCAAAACCATTAGCCCCTCCGCTTGCCAAACCGCCGCCGAATATCACAGCGGAGACTCTGAAAATTGCTGGAAAAAGATTTACCGGCTGGATCGAGAAACCTTCCAGGCTTCATGCCCCCCTCACATTAAAGACAGGATTTTAGGAGAATGGGGTATCGACAAGCGCCCCAGGGCATCACTGACAGCGAGCCAGCAGCAGCTCAACTCTCAAAAGTTACAAGCAGATGATGTAGCGTCAGAGAGCATCCCGCCAAACAACGGTCAGGTTACAGATAATTTTTACCCGCCGGATTCTGACAGTAAACAGAAAGAAAACCTGCTCCTGAAATATATCGATCGGCTCCTCGAACGGGGCAACATTCCCCTGTCAGAACGAAGATCCGAGTGCGCCCAAATCGCTCAAGCTTTGGAACTCGACCCCAAATACGTCGAACAAATCGTTTTAACCCGACTGCAAGAATGGCAGTTCGCAGAAGTCGAAAGCGAAAAAACCCTTATTGAAGATTTAGTTAGCAAGCGCAAGCAGAGTCTCGACTTGCACCAAATTTTACCGCCTGAAATTGCCTGCATCCTGGCACAAATCGCTGCTGCAATGCCCACCAGCGCCGAACATCTGATGACAGTAGGTTGGTCAACCTTCGGCTGCGCGATCGGCACGGCCGCTGAAGTTGTTGCTTGGCCTGGATTTAAACAAAAGTCCTGCGTGCTGTGGACGATCAGCACCGCCCGGTCCGGGAAGCTCAAAAGTCAAACTCAAGAAGTTATGGTCAATCCCATCCGGCTCTTGCAGCAGGACGCCAACAGCGAATACTGCATTGCCCTCAAAAGCTACAAAGAAGCACAAAAAGCCACCCAGCAAAATCGAGCCCCTGACAACCCGCCAGAAGAACTCCCACCCCCACCCGTTCCCCGCGAGTATTGGGTCGAACACATCACCGTAGAAGCCCTGATCCGCACCATCAACGAAAATCCGCGTGGCTTCCTCGTCCATCGCGATGAAATCGACGGCTTCTTCAAAGCCCTCAACAAATATCGGGCTGGCAAGGGGGACGACGAAGCCTTTTACCTCACCCTCAACAACGGCGGCGGTCCCAAAGTCATCCTCATTGACCGCGATCGTCGAGTCGAGGTGGAGAGGTCGTGCGTCCCCATCACCGGCACCATCCAGCGCAAGACGCTTGACGAAGAGATGACGCCCCGCAAAATTTCCAGCGGCTGGATGGCCCGGTGGGTAATCTGCTTGGCCCAGATGCCCAAACGGCGGCGGACGCGACTGCCCTACCCCGACATTGACGCCTTTCTCAAAGACATCTACCACAAACTTTCCGTCCTCAAAATGCACTATCGTCCCGTTCAAAATGAGGAGACAGGCGAAGTGCTCAAAGATGAAACGAACCGCACTGTTTACCAGGGTTTTCCGATTACTTACCACCTCAGCGACTCGGCAGCCGACTACTACGAACAGCACTTCTTCAACCCGATGGTCGAGCGCGAAGAAGCTGAACTGAATGAAGGCTTCCAGCTAGCCATGTCCAAGTGGAGCGGGTACTGCCTGCGGATTGCCCTCATCCTGCATTGCTTGCACGAAATCTGCAAGTTAAAAAACCCGGACGGCACTCTCAAAACTTACTTGCAGTTGAAAGAAGAGTGGAAGCTCTCAGGCGGGGAACGTTCCGACAAGCCTTTTGAGATTGAAATTCCTACCTCGATTGGGGCCGACATCATTCAAAAGGCGATCGCCACCAGCTACTTCTACATCAACCAGGCTGAAGTGCTTTACAAAGGGCAGCAGCAAGATGAGGACGATACAGTCCCGGTCATTCAGAAACTGATTCAGAAATCAGAAGAGTTGCGGGACACGGTTGCTGAAGGTTGGATCAGCACCCGTGAAGCATACCGCAACTGTCGCGAACTCGTTGCAGGAGCTAAACTGCGCCAGATGTCGAACACGGACTTTACGGCTGCGGTCTTCAACCAAATGGTTTCGATGAACCTCGGTGAAACGAAAAAGGTCGGCAAGTCTTTCAAGTGGCGCATTTTAAGATAATTGTTGGTCTGCCACGTTTTGGGGATTATGTACAGTGCCTAATTAAATGACATCGAGACAATTTTGTGTCGCGCTCGCAAAACCTTCCCTCTTACAGGATTACAGAGAAAGTTTGCGAGCGCGTTCTAGCATTTGACTATCAGCATTGCTTTCGCTAGATTGAGCCAAAAAAGCAAGCCAGATTTAGCTTTGCCTGTTTAACGGCACTAATATGTCTCCACGTCAAATAAAAAGTCACTGTACAAAAGTCCAGTCGGTTGTGGTGATCGCAATTGTCACCGGATACCTAATTACGGCTAGCTTAAAAACTGTGTTGACGATTTGACGATAGTTTGAAACTCTTACACAGCAAGCTGTTCCCTCGTCAATAGCAGCTTCGACGATTTTCAATCGTCATTGACGATTCCTCAGCACATCCCAAGAGATTTACGATCGCCCGCAGGTGAGCGTACTGGTAACAGTGGCAACCTACAAACTGCTAGTTCGCCAAGCCGGACTTGTCAAGCAATCGTCAGAATCGTAGAAAACTCGCAGAACACCAAAATTTGTGTTGACGATTTGACGATTCCCTATAACTCTTACCTCGTAAGCACTTCAATCGTCAGTAATAGCTTTGACGATTCTGAATCGTCATTGACGATTCACTGCTGACGTTACTCACGGTAATCACATCAAGCGCCTATAGTGTCCTATTTTTGTGTTGACGATTTGACGATTCCCTATAACTCTTACCCCGTAAGCACTTCAATCGTCAGTAACAGTTTTGACGATTCATTGTTGACATTGACGATTCATTGTTGACATTACTCGCGGGACTTACAAAAAACGGTATATATAGTGTTTTAGTAAATTAAAGTCTACATTAAATAACTATATATAGAGTAACTGCGTAAGTCCTGCTCATTCACTTACATCGAGTTCATGTGATAGTGGCAGTTCGCTTGTCCACCAGAGGTTGTCAAACAATCGTCAGAATCGTCAAAAACTCGCAGTACATTCCCACAGCCCTTGCAGAGAAAGCGTTTATCGAGAATTGTCAAAAATAATGTCAATAATCGTCAATAAAAGCTAGAAGCTGAAAGCTTTATAAATACAAGAGTTTAGGAGAATCGTCAAATCGTCAAAGAAAATTTCTTTTTTAGTCGCGCTCTGGTTCACAGCTTGACAGAGATTGACCGCGCTCGCCCGTGCCCACCCCTTCAGGGGTCGGGATAGGCGCTGCGGGTGCAGCCGCCTTCAAGTATTTTGGTTTTCAATATATTTTTTAACAGTTTCCTCAGAAGCATTGCCGACCGTACCACAAAAATAGCTTCTAGTCCAAAGAGAAGGAATTTTTTTGAGATGCGGATATTCCTTCCTAAGCTGAAACGAAGTAAACCCTTTGAGCCTAAACATAATCTGGTCTGGAGCCAAATTAGGTGGGGCATCAACAAGTAAGTGTACATGATCTGGCATGGTTTCCATTGCCACAATAGAACAACGAGCTAATTACACTTATCTTCAGTAGCTGCTTTAACCGTTCGGACACTCCACCAACCAACACCTTTTTGCGCCTAGCCGGAATCCAAACAAAATGATATCGAATAAGCGTTACTGATGTAATTTTGCGTCTGTATTTGTCTGGCATATAATTGTTGTTAAGTCACCAATATCTACAATGATCCGATAAGATAAGTTCTGGAGGTGAGCAAATTGATTTTGAGTTACAAGTACAAGTTGCGCCCCAATAATCAACAGTTTAAAAAACTATCGGGCTGGCTCGATATGTTACGAGCTAATTACAACTGGTGTTTGCGTGACCGTGTTGATGGCTGGCATCAGCAATTTATTTGCGGTAGCTATTCTGACTTGAGAACACAAGTTGAAATCACACCTTTGACTTGCAGCTTAGTTAAGGGAACGCAATTAGCTAACCCCTGGAAAGACGGTGGTGGTAAAGCCAAGAAAGAAGGGGAAAAAGATCGATATCCTAAACGCACGGTAGTTTTAATGCAAGATGCAAATCTGCAAGAATTAAAAGATGCTAGACCTTGGTATCAAGAGATTGATGTTGGGGTTTTACAGTTAATCGTAGCCAGAGTTAACGAATCTTTTAATAAATTCTTTAAGGGTGCTGGGTTCCCCAAGTTTAAACGCCATCACGATTTTAAATCCTTTAGCTACAAGCCAGGGAGGATAAAAATTAAGGGCAGTAAAATTTATTTACCTAAAATCGGATGGATGCGTTTTTATAACTCACGCCCTATTCCAGATGGATTTGAAATCAAAACAGTCACAGTTAGACAGAAAGCTGATGGCTGGTACGTTTCGATTCGGATTGAAAACAAGACAGTCCCAGATTACCCAGTAATCCCAGACAGTGAAATTAAAACCATTACTGGCTGTGACATGGGATTAGGGAAGTTGGTTTACTTGTCAGATGGAAGTAGTATTGACAACCCGCGTTTTGCCACCAACAAAAAAACTAAGCGTTTAATGAAAATTAGACAAAGGCGGGTTAGTCGGAAGCAAAAGGGAAGTAAAAATCGTAGTAAAGCTCAACTTAGGGCGAGTAAATTACATAACAGGATTCAACAGCGACGAGAATCTTATCAATGGGATGTGGCTAATCGAATTGTCAAAAGAGCTGATGCTGTTACCGTTGAAGATTTACAAGTTAAAAACATGATGAAACGGTGCAAACCCGTCAAGTCTGATACTGGTAGATTTTTATCTAATGGTCAATCAGCTAAACGGGGGTTGAATCGTTCTATTGCTGATGCAAGTTGGTATGGCTTAACTCAAAAACTTGAATATTTGGCTGCGAAGTCAGGCAAGAAACTTTATAGAGTTAATCCCAAATACACCAGTCAAACTTGTAGTAAATGTAGGCACATTGATAAAAAGAGTCGCAATGGTGAAAAGTTTATTTGCACCAATTGCGGGCATATTGATGATGCTAATTTACAAGCGGCCAGGAATGTAAAAGCTAAGGCAATAGAAACCTACGGGTTAAATGTTGTCAAGAAAAAGGTACGGCGGGACTCGTCGAAACCAGTACAAACGACTCTTTTTAATATCGGAATGTACGAACGCTCGTCAGATAATACGCTGCCCCAAAAAGGCAAACGGCGTGTGGGCGAGAACCCAGAGCACAAGCAATTGTCTCTCTGGGATATTTAGGGCGAAATTCCTAAAGAATCCCATCCCCTTCAGGGGTGGGAGTGTCAAACTGAATCCCGACCTTTGTAGAAGCTGTGTTAGGAGAAAAGCGGAAAATGCTGGGGTGCAAGTTGGTTGTGGACGATCGCGACGGACTATCCAGCATCTAATTTACTGCTAATTTAAAAATTGCATAGACGATTTGACGATAGTTTGAAACTCTTACACATCAAGCAGTTCCCCCGTCAATAGCAGCTTTGACGATTGAAAATCGTCATTGACGATTCCCCAGTCACATCCCAATAAATTCACGATCGCCCGCGGGAGCATGTCACTTTTGCAATAAGTATTTATACTTGTGCAGTTTTTGGCGGTCTACCAATTAAGCCATTTAAGTAA
>NZ_JAUBOR010000077.1:0-15841 GCF_036700305.1 Microcoleus sp. Z1_A1 | reverse complement strand
GATGAGGTTAGTGTGCTGCAATCGCTTCCTCTCAATCCGATAGCAGCTTCTGGGGGAACTCCTTTGCTGGCTTGTGCGATCGCCAATTATGTGATTCGTACTCAGGAAAATGTGGTGTTAAATAATGCGGCTCAAGAGGGACAATTTACCCGCGATCCTTATATTGCAGCTACTCAACCGAAGTCTATTCTTTGCACTCCTCTGCTGCACCAAGGTAAGTTGACTGGCCTTCTTTATTTGGAAAATAACCTGACTGAAGGGGCTTTTACTACGGATCGCCTAGAATTGTTAAAACTTTTATCTGCCCAAATTGCTATTTCCATTGAAAATGCTCAGCTTTACAAAAATTTACAGGAGTTTAATCAAAACTTAGAGCAATTAGTGAGCGATCGTACTCAACAATTATCGAACACCCTAGAGGCTTTAAAAGCCACCCAAACACAGCTAGTCGAATCTGAAAAAATGGCATCTCTGGGAGGATTAGTTGCTGGTGTTGCCCACGAAATTAATACTCCCATCGGAGTTGGTGTCACGGTTGCTTCAGCTTTGGCAGAAAATACCACAGAATTTGCATCTATTTATAAAAGTGGCAAAATGAAGCGATCGGATTTAGAAGAATTTGTCGATATTGCTACCCAAAGCAGTAAGGCACTTCTAATTAACCTAGAGCGGGCAGCAGCCTTGATTCAAAGCTTTAAGCAAGTAGCAGTCGATCGCTCTAGCGAAGAACGACGTACTTTCCAGATCAGACCTTATCTTGATGAAATTTTATTACAATTAAAACCAAAGTTGAAAAATAGCCAACATTCGCTTAAAATTAAGGGAGATAGCAAAATTGCTATAGATTCTTATCCAGGAGCCTTGTCCCAAGTTGTGACAAACTTGCTAATCAATTCTCTGATTCATGCCTACGAACCAGGGATTTCTGGGGAACTAATCTTTGATTGGGAGCAAGAAGGTAATCGGCTAAGGTTTGAATACGCCGATGAAGGTAAAGGTATTCCCCCAGAAAACTTAAGTAAAATTTTTGAGCCATTTTTTACCACTAAGCGTGGTCAAGGTGGCAGTGGTTTAGGGTTACATATTGTCTACAATTTAGTCACCCAAAAACTAAAAGGTGAAATTGAATGTCTAAGTGAGGTGGGAAGAGGCACCAAGTTTATTATTAAATTACCGATGCAAATTGATTCACCAATGTAGAGTTCTAATTCCGATTTCCTGGCCAAGATAACTAAGTAAGTCCACCTAATTAGAAGTAAAATAAGGATGACTGAAAAGGTTGCTGTGTAAATCTTCTCCCTTCTGCCTTTTGCTTAGCTTAACAGGTTTTCTAACTTCAAACCTACACATTAGTAAAAAATAAAGGTGTACAGCAATGAAAAGTGATTTTGACGATTTCTTAACTCAACCATCTCCAGAAACAGTATACTTTGCCGAAGCGATCGACTCGGATGACGAGATATTGTTTGCAGATGAAACAACAGAAGAAAAACTGAGTGAAAGCTGGAAAATTTTAGTTGTAGATGATGAGGCTCAAGTTCACACCGCTACCGAAATATCACTCAGGAAGTTTGTCTTTGAAAATAAATCTTTAACCTTCATTAATGCTTACTCAGCTCGTGAAGCTAGACAGCTAATCCAAGAAAATCCTGATGTTGCCATCATCTTACTAGATGTAATTATGGAAACAGATGATGCTGGCTTAAACTTTGTTAAATATGTCCGAGAAGTTTTAGGCAATCAGTTAGTGCGAATTATTTTACGCACGGGTCAACCCGGACAAGTACCGGAAAAAAGCATTATTATCAATTACGATATTAATGACTATAAAACTAAAACTGAATTAACGACATCAAAGCTATACACTACGATCCTAACAGCTTTGAGAAGTTTTTCTCTGAGTCAGAGTTTGCAGGCTGAAATAGAGCGACGCGAACAAGTAGAGAAAGCACTCCGTCTCAGTGAAGAAAAAGAACACCAAAAATCTGTTGCTTTAGATCATTTTGTCAAACAACTCCAAGAAACACAACTCCAGCTAGTTCAAAGTGAAAAAATGTCTAGTCTCGGTCAATTAGTTGCAGGTGTCGCTCATGAAATCAACAATCCGGTTAACTTTATTTACGGCAATCTGTCCCACGCCAACGACTATATTAAAGAACTCATTAATATGTTGAATCTTTACCAAAGGTATTACCCGCAACCTGAAGCAGAAATTGTCCATGAAATAGAAGATGCAGAGTTGCCATTTATCATAGATGATTTACCAAAATTGCTTTCTTCCATGCAGTTAGGGATCGAACGCATTCGCAATATTGTTCACTCTCTACGCAATTTTTCTCGGTTGGATGAAACTGAAATTAAATCAGTAGATATCCACGAAGGCATTAATAGCACTTTGATGATCTTACAGCACCGACTAAAGGCTAAGTCCGATCGCCCTGCTATCAATGTGATAAAAGACTATGGCGTATTGCCGCTTGTGAACTGTTATGCCGGTCAGCTCAATCAGGTGTTTATGAACCTTTTAGCGAATGCTATAGATGCTTTAGAAGAGCGGCTAAGTAGAGAAGATGGTGCAGTTTTTCACCCCCAGATTTTGATTCGGACTGAAGTTGTACCCGGCAATTCGCCTGACAACATTAGCTCGGCTTCCCACATCCTGGTAACAATTTCTGATAATGGTGTGGGCATGACCGAAACAGTTCGTGCTAAACTTTTCACTCCCTTTTTTACTACTAAGCCCATAGGAAAAGGTACAGGCATGGGATTGTCCATCAGCAGAAAAATTCTGATAGAAAAACACTGCGGTCAATTGGAGTGTATTTCTACGCCAGAGCAGGGAACGCAGTTTATTATTGATCTGCCGACTATCTGTAGATCCACTAAGATCGCCACCGTAGCGGATGCCTAGAAAACTCATCGGGCTGAATTGATTGTATACCGTTTTTCAGTTGCCTGAGAATAGGGTAATTGCTCATTAATCGGAATTATGACAGGATTTTTCCCCGCAGCAAGTTCCCCCCTTCTGGGTTCGGGATAGGCGCTGCGGCTTTAGCCACATTCTTCTAATACTAATTCTAAAAAATCATGCAACAGTAGCGCTCCGGGTGCGTCGCCCTAGAAAAGTTATCAAAAAAAGCGACTATCTCACAGATCCGCACCGGTGCATAAGCTGTTGCGCGTTAAAATTGCATATTCGGGACGGACTCGCCTGCCCATCCCACAAGAATTTGAGTGATTTTTGACACACAATTTAAATGGAGAACAGCTTACAGTGTTTCAGGAAACAAACCACAAACTTATAACTGTTGCAAGATTGTGGAGAATTGGTATAACTTAGAGCAGATTACAGGTTTATGAAGTAAACCCCCGATGGCTCAATCCCCGTAAGGGAATGGCATTGCGGTGTCTAAAGCTGCACCCCAGAAACCGGGTTTCTTTATATCTCTCGCATCATTACTTATTTTGTTGCTCGAAACCCGGTCGATCGCGATATACATCTACATGAAATATGCTGTATATATAGGACAAGAGTTGAGCGCGAAAATACAAGATTAATACATCCTGATAGCTCGTTTGAAACGAAAAACTTTTTGTTATTCTAAATCAGACGACAAGTTTAGCAGATATTATCTTCGATTATTAATTTACTATCTAAAATTTGCTAATTTTCCCATGCCATATCAAAATTAAAGAAATTATTTGGCTTTTATGCGATCGCCGGCGTTGCTTAGGATCGCGAATTAAATAACTGACAATTTTAATTTTTATTGTGGTATGGGCTCTTATAGCCCGTCCTTTTTGGACGGGCTATAAGAGCCCATCCCACTTTCAAGAGTGGAAGTTATTTAATTCTCATTCCTTAGTGATACCCTAATTCAGCAACGGCTTTTTTTGTAATATCATGGAGGAGATCAACGCTTTTCGCTTTGCTGGAAATGCCGCCAAACTTCATGATGACAGACGTACCAAAAATACAGGGCTAAATTCAGAAGAGCTAATAATTTAGTGCCATCTTCTAACATCGCGTGTAATCCTTGATTTCGCAAGTGTAAAGGATCCGCAAACCGCGAGATAGCCAACAATAGGAATGCTGCGACTAATGGCAGGTAAGGAGTGGTTTTGATGTATCGCCAAAACTTAACTCCGTAAAGGAAAACTGCACTACCATAACACAAATAAATTAATTTCTTAGATATTCCCAACCGAGAAATAATCAAAGTCATCCGAAACCTGTCATCTAGGAAAAAGACTCCCAGCAGTAAAGCACTAAAAAATAAGAATATCCCCGATCGACTCCGCGGCTCTTTTTGGCGCAGCACTCCGAAAGTAAATGCACAAATTGCGACTGGGGTGCACCATAGGACTTCGGAAACTCCGGTGAGAATGCCTTCGTAAGGGAACCAGAAATTAAAAGGATCGCTAAACAGGCGTTCAACTCCGTCTCCCTGGTTGTTGAGTTTGGCGTATATGCTCAGCGCGCACAAAATCAGAAGAGTCAGAATGTTAAAAGCAGCTAAAAACCGTACACGAAAAAAGTGTTTTTTGAAAACTTCTAAAGAAGTTGAAAAATTGGGAATTTTATCGAATAAAGGTAGATGCTTCATAAAAAATGTCTCTAAGCAATAGAGTTCGTTACTTATTCACCGGCAGCCAAACCACAAATGTAGTGCCGAGAGCGGTTGGATATAAATGAGTTTCCGCCGATGGCAGCCATTCAGGATTGACTGGGGAAAATACTTCTATTTCTCCTTGCATTTGGCGGACTAAATCGCGGGCGATCGCCAAACCTAATCCTGTACCCGGAATTTCTGTCTGCGCTTTTTCTCCCCGGTAGTGCCGCTCAAATAAATGCTCTAAATCCTGGGGAGGAATGCCGGAACCTGTGTCGCTGACGGCAACTGCTATGGCAGGCAATTGGCTGTATCCTGCCCGATCGCCATCTGCTGCTTTGTACCTGACTTTAATATAAATTTGGCGGCCGGCAGGGGTATATTTCAAAGCATTGTCAATTAAATTGCTCAAAACTTCGCGCAAAGCTCGATCGTTCGCCCAGACTGGTGGCAAATCCGCCTCCATGTCGGCTACCAATTTCAGATTCCTTTCAGATGCGATCGCCTCGGCGGAAATTAACAGCGGTTTTAAGACTTCTGTAACAAAACAGGATTCCTGCAAATTGGCTGCAGGTGACAGCGACAGAGGAGAATGCCGGATTGATTCGACATTGGACATTGCTTTTTCTGAAGTGCCCGATCGCAGTTTTAGATGTGCTTCGCCGGTGTCAACAGTTCGATCGAACTGGCCGAGCAACTCTTGCAGCCGATCGCTCTCACGGACAATACTAAAAGCCACATTGCGGTTTTTATCTTCCGGTACCAGCCGCCGCGCTAACAGCTTGCCAAAAGTTCGCAACGCTGTCAGCGGACTTTTAAACTGGTGCAGCAAATTGTGCATCGTGTCGTAAACCTGAGCCTGGATTTGCCGGGCCGAACCCAATTCCTGCTGCATCCACTGCGATCGCTGGTCTAAAATGCAGGCTAGGGCTAAGGTGCGAGCAATTTGTTGTATTTGAGCCTCCTCTCGCTCGTTCCAAGGCCTGTCTTGCCGACCGCTGACTAGGAGTCCCATTACAGCTCCCTCGTGTATCAGAGGCGTCACAATTTGCATCCGCTGCTGCCACAAATTCTCCGGGCCTTGGCACTGATGGGAAGTGCGCTCCTTACCCGGAAGTCGATCGGGTGCGATCGCCCCTACCGTTGATTCTTCCACAGGCCCAACAGGCGGCGCCAGCAGTCGCGGTACCGGTTTCACTGTCGAGCTTTCGGAAGATTGCAACCTCAACCCCTGATTTTCTTCCAATTCGGCTGAGGTTTCTGGGTAAACTGCGATCGGCACCAACTTTGCTTCGCTGCCTTCTACCAACTCTTGTGTCAGGTATACCGCGCTGAATTTCGCTCCCAAACTAACGGCGATGGCCACCTGCGAACGGCAAAGTTTGACAAATTCTGAACTCGCTGGCATTAACATGAGCGCCACATTAAGATATCTAACGGAATTCTAAGTAAATTACAAATGATCGGCTGCCGATTACTGATGAGAGACTTCTCGATTTCAGATTTATTCCCTTTGATAGAAGGCAGCTATGTTGAAGGCATGGGGCTTTCATGAACCCAAATTGCCCCGCATCCCCGTCCGCGCAGCTTCCACCGATCCCCAAGCTTTGATATTGCCCGAACTTGGGGCCAACCATATCACAACCGCTACACTTTTGTCGATCGGCACGAATGTTAAGATTATGTCGATATATTAAAAACAGTTGAAATTTTGAGCTAGAACGGATATACTGGCCTCGGATTTGGTAGCTATCATTACAACCTGTCTGCTCATACTGTCTGCTCACAGAGGAGGTAAAGAAATTGGCCAGGAGACGCAAACGCAAGAGTCGCCGCCGACAAGAAGGACGCAGAATTTTAGAGTGTGTGCCTCAATATAGCATCGAGAGCGGCGAAGATAAACCCGTAACAGCGGCTCGCAAGTTCATCCATGCAGAAGGCATTGCTCCCCCAGCTTTGCTGTTAGTCAAGCGTAACGAGCATACCACTGACAGATACTTCTGGGCTGAAAAAGGTTTATTTGGAGCCCAATACGTAGAAGAGAACCATTTCTTGTTTCCCAGCTTAAAGGTGATGTTGGAAGCTACCACAGAAAAAATTCCTGTGGTGTCAGCCAGTCGCGCATAGCTCAAAATGTTTAGCTCAAAACATTGACAGCAATGTTTTTCTAAGTTTTTTAACAAAAGCGCGAGAGTTCTCATTGTCTGGAGAGTGCCAACTGAAATTTCTGCGAAAAGTCCTTAGAAATTAGGGTATAAGGAGCCATCGCAACAGGCGCGATCGCAGCCCAAGGGCGATCGCCACAATTGGCACTTTCACGATAATGGTTTTTTTTGATTGACTGTTTGGTCGATCGAATTTGTCGATCGAATTTGTCGATCAAAAAAACAGCCACTGGTTTATCAACGAGAGATCCGCTCTTGAGTCATCTGTTTGTCAGCTAGAAGTCTAACTACGGCATCTAGCATATCAAAAAACGTTCCGCGTCAAACTTTATAATCGATCGGTTTCAAATCTAAAGCTTTTTGCATGGCTGCTAGTTCATCGCGGTGAGCTCTGACAGTAACAAAGCTCTTGGTTTGGCTTCCAGACTCAGCAACTGATTCGAGTTTGAGCGAGACTTGCTCAGAGCGTCCAGCTTTTTTCCAGTAAAATATCCCCGCCAGCGGAGACAGCAGTACCAAAGCTAGGAAAATTTGACCCTGCTGAGGAACTAGCATTCCCAAAACCAGTCCCAAGCACAGAGTGCCACCTGCACTCAGCAGAGTTAGAAAAATAGCTAGAAACCAACTCGGCCGCACAAAACCCTCAAACGTGACTTTATAGTTGGGGGCATCGACGGCTGCAACTCGGTAAGCTCTCTGGGCAAAATACTGTTGTAAGTCGGTTAACAGTGACTCTTGGGCGCTCTCGGAAGCCAGCTTGACTTGTTCGATTCGATCTTTGACTGAAGCCTTGATGAAGAAAAACAAGCCAACAGCCAACAGTAGCGTCAGCACAAAGGTAGAAGGAAGAACAGCAGTATCCATCGGTAGAAGTTTGTGTAATTGAAATTATCTACTATTACTTTACAGAACTTTACATAAAAAAGCGATCGAGGACTTACGCAGACACTTTTTTACCAAGATTCGCAGAAAGCTTCTTCTGCAAGGCGTTTTTCTCTCCATCACCCAATTCCCCTATCTCCCCATCATCCCTAATTCTCAAGTGACAATGCGTAAGTCCTGACGCGCCGTGTAGATGCTTGAATCGCTGTGCGGCGATCGAGCAAAGCGAAGGCAATCAGGCAAATCGCTTTGCAAGTAGCGCCAGCATCTCCAGGGTTTAGGCATCCGATTCAAACTCGGTTAACCCATGTGACCGGTTTCTAAGGCGCGGGAACGACGCTCTGACGCGCCGTTTCCCTGACCAATGTAATCGTGCCAGAGACGAGCGAGGTCTTGAGCTTGGTGCCGCCACTCAGGGAGGATTTGATACATCCGGCGGGGGCGGCCTCGTCCTTCTACTTTTTTCCAGTAACCGGTGATTACGGCTTCATCTTCGAGGAATTTCAGAGCGCTGTAGAGAACGGTATCAGAAAGTCGGTAGATGGGGAATTCCCTCTCTAGTTGGCCAATCAGTTCTGTACCGTAGGAATCTCCGCGCAATAACACGGAGAGAATGTAACACACCGCTAGTTCCTTGTTTAGATAAACAGGAGGGGGGTCTTGAAAAAATTGATAGATATGTTCAAACTTCATCTGTCTTGTCCGCTGGAAACTCTCGTGATACCGTCAGGTTAACGGGAGAGGAAAGCGGGGCGGGGTGTGCCGCTTCCTAATGATTAAGTGGGATACCGGGGAAACAGAGGTGCAGTATTTCCCCAGTGAATGTTGATAGCCCCAAACGCTTGTCCTGCACTTCGGTAATGTTTGCCTGCGCCTTGGTTGAGCAGCGCTGACGTAACGCTGCTGACTAACTTCCTCTTCCAATCTATCGCAGCGACTATTATCAAGTGTGCGATCGCCTGCAAGAGTTGGCAGTTACTTTGGGAGTTAGTGTGTTAACTGAATTTGCCCTTGATGTTTGCGTTCAAGCGCAGGCTTTAAACCGAACTCAGGCCTAACATAGCCCGCAGTGTAAAAGTTAGAAAGACAAAAGTCGCTACAATCGAACTAATCAGGGCGATCGCAGTTGCCGGTCGATCGAGCAGGGGTTTGAGTCGCTCGAACAGGAAAAAGAAAATTCCCAGACATATCGTAATGAAAAAGCGCGGGTAGCGAGAGACGTTATTAATAAAATCTTGCATGAGCTTGGTGGGGTAAAGTGTCACAGCACGATCTTTGACTGGTAACACTTGTGAGCGAGTTAGACAATTTTGGCACAGCCGGAGCTAAATCTGCCGATCGGGCGATCGGGCATTTTTGCCGGTGAGGCTGACATATATAATTCTAACGAAAACTTTTCGCCGATGGCTCCAGCACTCTCTGTTTAATGCCACGCCACCTCCGGTAACAACTTCAGAAGTATGTCTATTGAGTTCTAGTTGTGATAAATATTATAGGGCCGTTATTTCTAGATAAATGTCTGCTGCCGCACCTTCTTTCGTCTTGCCACGTCCCTTTCTGAAATGGGCAGGAGGCAAAACTCGGTTGATTGGACAATATCAACCTTATTTTCCTGAAAAGTTCACAACTTACTACGAGCCTTTTTTGGGTGGCGGAGCTGTATTTTTTTACTTAGCACAGCAGCACCCTGGTTTGCAAGCTGTTTTAACAGATATTAATCCTGAGTTGATTAATGCTTATCGCTGTGTCAGGGATAAAGTTGAGGAGCTGATTCTCCTTTTAGAGGAGCATCAGTCAGAACACAGCAAGAACAATAAAGATTATTATTACTCGGTGCGATCGCGCTCCTACAAAACAGATACAGAAAAAGCAGCACGCCTGATTTACCTAAATAAAACTTGTTACAACGGCCTCTACAGAGAAAACTCAAAAGGTGAATTTAATGTTCCCATAGGTCGATACAAAAATCCTAACATTTGTCAAGCAGATTTACTGCGATCGGTCTCATCTTTACTCGCGCCCGCTCAAATTGAAGTCAGAAAATTCGATGAAATTTTGGATTTTGCTACCAGCAGCGAAGACTTTGTTTATTTTGACCCGCCTTATTATCCAATCAGTGCCACCAGTAACTTCACGACTTACAGCCGGGATAATTTTAAAGAATCGGAACAGATTAAACTGAGAGATATTTTTGCAGAACTTGCAGAACGAGGCGTGAAAGTTATGCTGTCTAATTCTAACTGCGATTTTATCGAAAAAATCTACCGCGATACTCAAATTTTCCCCAATCAATCTCTGCCAAAACTCATTGAAATATCAGCATCTAGGGGAATTAATTCTAATAGTTTTAAGCGTGGCAAAATCAAAGAAGTATTAATACGTTTATTTTAAATCTTCCTTAAGGAAAGTCTCTAATTAAGGAATGAGAATTAAATAACTTAGAATGCGTGATGGTTCTTGTGGGATGGGCCTGAAAGCCCGTCCAGAAAGGATGGGCTATAAGCCCAACCCCTACTTCCCACTTTCAAGAGTGTAAATTATTTAATTCGCACTCCTAAGCATATTTTGTAGGAGCAATACGTAGTTTCCCCACACGAGGCAAAGTTCCATAATTCCTGTTACAGATATTTGTTAGCCCAGGTAATAAAACCTTCGAGCTTGTGAACTGCCAACAGATTGTCATTGTCAGGAATTTGTTTTTTAAACCAGTCGATCGAACCTTGTCTCATACCATCACCACCCACTATAACAATAGTAGGAACTCGATAACAATTTTTAATATTTAAATTAAGGTAAGGATACTTCTCATCTACTGAACCTTTGTCTTCTTGCCACTTGCACTCAACAATTAGACCCAGAGGAAACAAACCGCAACCAACAATATAAAAATCGACATTTATTTCAGTTTCATAAATGCTAGCTCCGATATAAACCTGTTTAGCATATCGCTTGGAATTTTCAGTAGAGCTTAAGAGCCAATCTCGCTTGCGCTTTTTCGGCAACTGGGGACATATTTCGAGATATCCGTGGCCTCTCAACGTACCTTCTACAGTTGTTTCTAAAACAAAACCAGTTTTATTGGCTCTAAAACCCCTATTCATTTTGTTGTCCCCTGAATATAATTTGAATTAAGCCGATCGCACTTCGATCACTCCCCTGTCAAAAACCCGTTTGTCAGTACCAATAGAACTGACAAACATCCGGTCTTCATAGACATCAAACGTCGCAAAACTCAGGCGGCTAGCAGAATACTCCGTCCACTCAGAACGCCCCACCGCACGGGTGCCCCCGCCGGCACCGCAAATTAAATAAGTCGTACCGTTAATCGATCGAGTCCGTTCGTAACTGTGCTCGTGTCCGTTGATATAAAGCTGCACGCCGTACTTTTGAAACAAAGGCGTCAAAGTCTTAATAAAAGGTTGATTCAATCCGTAGACGCCAGAGGAATAAATCTGGTGGTGGCCGAACACAACTTTCCAAGGTGCGGTGCTCTGACTCAACTCTTTTTCCAGCCAAACAAGCTGATTTTTCCAATCCGCATTGTGATTGGTATCTAAAGCAAAAAACTGTACTGGATCTCGCCGAAAAGTATAGTAGCGACCTTGCATATTAAAACCCGCATATTTAACTTGCGGATCGCCGTTAGCAGTGCGGATATCGTGATTTCCCAGACAAGCATAAAATTTTACACCTTGCTGTAATAATGGCTGATAAGGTCGCTCGAAAACAGCATTGATTTTTTCAATTTCGCCGTTATTGTAGATATTGTCGCCGGCGAGAACAGCAACATTAAAAGGGTTTTCCCGGTGATATTGGGTCATCGCCTCAGCCACAGCATACTGACCTTCAGCCCCGGTACCGGTGTCGGCTACCGAAATAAAGCGTAAAATAGGCTGTGAGGCCGGTAAAGGGACGATCGCCCTTTCTGCCTCAACGTTAGAAGGGACAGCAGCGTTGGCGTCTGTACCCCCGGCACTCCGAAGCTGAAACATTTTCGAGACGGCGGCAAAACCTAAGCTGCTGAGACTGCCTAAAATTAGAAAGTGACGACGTTTGATGCTCATTTTGATTCGGTTACAACTAAGTTAAATGATAAATTAAGGTTGAGATGGCTCAATTAAAATTTATCTCGTTTACATATATTTGCAACGCCCCAAGGCAGAGAAAATGTCAGAAGAACAACTAAACCAACCAACTCCAGAACCCTCTCAATCTCCGACACCGGAGGTTGCTTCGGCCCCAAAGTCTGCCCCCACTGGCAGCAAAACTCAAAATGCCAGCAGCGCGGTTCCCAAAAATCAGAGAATCAAAACTTTGATGGCCTCGATCGGGAATTTGGGAAAAAAAGGTAAAAAAGTACCAGCCGAACCCTCGTTGCAGCAAGAAAAGCCGATCGCACCCACCACTTCTGACTCAGCAACAGTAACTCCTCCGGCTGTTGCTGTGGAAGTTAACAGCGTGCCACCAAAAGTTGCTGTAAAAGTTGAGAAAAAGCCTGTATCCCAACGCCCGGAAGGGAGTTTTTTAGAGAAAGTCGCTGTACTTTGGAAAAGTATTGTGCGGCTAGTGCGATCGCTACTGCCACCATCTACGAACCAGAAGCTGTCCGATCCAATTTTAAACGCCGCCCTAGCAGCAATTCTAATCGTTGTAGTCGGTTTAACTTTCAACAGTTTCTCAGCCAAACCGCCGGAGAAATTAGCAAAAGTGCCTTTGCCAGCAGCGCAGCAGTCGCCGCAAACTTTTGGTGATTTTATGGCATCGGGAACGCCAAAATCCCCAGAGGCGATCGTACCATCTAAGCCAATCTCTACTAACTTCAAAAGCAAGTTGCCCGATTTAGTGGCGCCGGAAAAACCGCAACCAGTAGAAATTATCCCACCGCCACCGCTGACGCCCGAACAGTCTCTGATTGCTGCGATTCAAAATCAAGTTACTGACATTAAGAATCGACTGGGCGGCGGTTTAGTTGAGTCTGTTCAAGCTAATTTTGCCAGCAGCATTTTGACAGTAAAAGTCGCTGAAGATTGGTACAAACTCAGCGCAGTTGAGCAAAATCAACTAGCAACGAAGATGTGGAAGGAGGCTAACTCACTCGATTTCAGCAAGTTAGAAATTGCGAATATGGAAGGCAATTTAATAGCTAGAAGTCCGGTTGTTGGTTCGGAAATGATTATTTTAGACAGAGGGATTAATTAGAATTTAAATAGTCTGTATTTGTAGACTCTCAAACAGATGTTATATCGTTTCCGGCTGCATCGGAATCATACCGAGGACACGGCTTTTGGAGTGGCCATACCCCATTAATTGTAGGGACACGGCAGTGCCGTGTCCTCCGTTTATACAGCATATTTCATGTATATGTGATACACACAATATTACGATATCCCGTGTCAGGTGCGTCGCCATCTATAATCTGCAAGTTTTATCCAAGATATCGCAGCGACGCACCCTACCAAACTTATTTACCGGACATTAAATTAATAACTTTGAGGAAAATTGAAAAATGACAATTTTAACTCAAGTCGAACAACTAGAAATTGAATATCCCAGCAGCGACGGAGAGCCGATGGCTGAAAGCGACATCACGCGCGATTACATGACTTACAGCGTAGAAGCTGTCAAACTTTACTTTCAAGAACGTTCGGATGTTTACGTGTCAGCCAATTCTTTCATTTATTATGAACAAGGGAACAACAGGGAGCATTTCATTTTTGCAAAAAGCATTTTTTTTACAGTGCGAACTATTGAATATCTCGCACTATAAAAGCCAAACAGAGATGCTCCCGTTGTTCCGTAATTTCCAGTCAGTAAATTTAAGTAGGCTTGAAATGCCAGCCTACAAAAATCTAAGTATTTTGGCTGAGTAACGTACATTACTTTGATAAATAATCTGTAAAATTTTAACAATTCAATCACAATTTATCAGTCAAACAAACTAACTAGCGCAGCAACCTTCACATATGCTCTGCTATTAAGTTGTTGCGGACACTGCCAGTTTTCCAGTAGCCGACGGAAAATATCAGTAATTTCCGTGATTGACTTGCTGCCGAAAATACGGGAACATTATTCTTAATAAAAGCTTGGCAGCTCACTAAAAATCACGCACTAAAAACTTGATTAAGTCCGAATCCACACATTCTTCTTGAATGAAGGGTGAAGCGCATCAATTAGTTAGTTTGAAACTATCACAAGCAAACAGCTCACTCGCATCTACGGAAATTAAACATGAAACTTGTTAAAGATTCACCTTTTAACTCTCAAGATCCGTTTCAGAATTTCCTCGCCCCAGAATTCGAGATTGATACCAAAAACTTACTCAATAGTCAAGCTTACGCCAGCAACATCTCAGAACAAACACTCGCTCCACTTCGGGCCGCTGACAACAATAGCGCTGAAGACATCGCCAGCTTTTCCAACTCCCTCAGTTTGAGTCAGAGCTTTCCCAACACAGATTTTACCCCCCCCCGCAAAAAATAGCGAACTGGATGCTCTGACTGGGGAAATTATAGGTGAAAGGGATCTCGACTATTACGACAAAGATGCTTTAATCGGCGAAAGACGCGCATCCCAACTCGCACCAACAGCTTCTAATCCCAAAGCACCTCCCATCATCCAAAGTGCCGAACTTAAGTTTACAGACAGCAACAATCAATCTTTTCCCAACAATCAACCCGTTCTCTTCATCACGGGTACTAATGTATTAGTAGATAACTTGAGCGACCCGTTAGGCAGCCGATTCAGCGACTTAACCGTTAAATTTTTCGTAGGCAGACAAGCTTACGAAGGAACAGTTTTGACAGACAAAAGTCGCAAATTGGCAAACAATCAATTTGAAATCGCCGTTCAAGTTCCCAACACCGTACCGTTAGGTGAATCGCGCATCGTCATCAGCCGCAAGCAAAACGAAAAAGTTAGCCCAAATCCCTCAGAACCAGCCAAAGAAGTTAAATACGATAGCAGTCCTTACCGAATAGAAAACAATACAGAATACATCTTTGGCGCGCAGTGGACAACAGATAAAATCGCAATTATTAACGGTGCAAATCCCGAATCAGTCGTCACAGCTACTAATAGCAGCGACTTGTCGATTGCCAGCGTTTCTGTAGGCACGGATGACATACTCGATCGCCCGCGAGAACTAACACTCACCAGTGACGGCAGCCGTGCTTATGTAGCGATGGATCGTTCTGGGCGCATTGCTTTAGTCGATCCGATGACCAGGCAACAGGTAGACACTCAGCCGAATACCGCTGGTATTAACCCGATAAATTTGCCCAGCGGTGCAGAACCTCGATCCATAGTCATAGACCCCCGCGACCAATACGCTTACATCGCAGACGGAAAAATCGGCAGCAACTCCATCTACGTTCTCGATATCAACCCGTTTTCCTCAACCTATCACCAAGTCACCCAAACCATCCCAGTCGGTACAGCCCCGAACGGTTTGCGACAAATAGCCATTAGCAGCGACAGCAAAAAGCTGTTTGTTACTGCACCAAACGGCTCGAATAGCAAAATTTATGTTGTTAACATCGACCCCAAAGACCGACCCAGCGACCCCAGTCAGAACCCCAAAAAGTGGCATCAATTAATCGGAAGTATCACAGCCGATGAAGGAGTAGAAGGAATAGCAAGCACCGTCAATCCCTTAGCCATGACCTTCACGAACAGCGGCAAAGATAGCAACGGATTTGGGGTATTGGATATTACTAATAATGACCCGGTAAGTTTTGCTGCTACTACTCGCTATGCAAGTTTAGGGCTGGGTTCTGCTAACGATTATTTTGATGTAAATGAGGGAGTCGCGGTAACGGTACTGCCGGATGCCAGTTATGCCTTTGTTGTGGGTCGCAATGCGGACACGAAATTTTTCGGTCAAGAACTACCCAGCGTAGATGGAGACCCGCGAGCCGGCAGCAACATCGGCATTATTAAAGACCCGCTAACAAATCCGCAATTAATGGCGGGAACTAGACCAATTCCAGATGGATTCGCTACCGACTTAGCGCTTTCAAGTGATAGCAAATTCCTTTACGCTTCCTATCCGAATTTAAGCGGTGCTGGCGGCAAAGTTTATGTTTTTGATGTGGAGGAATTTGTCAAAACAGTGACAAACCCCGCTCAATTTCAAATTGATGCTAAAGGTCGGGGTGTCGGGCTGCCTTTGTTCGACAGCAC
>NZ_JAUBOR010000076.1:0-16452 GCF_036700305.1 Microcoleus sp. Z1_A1 | reverse complement strand
TAAGTTAAGAGTTGGGATTCAATCAACTTTCAGCAAAACTTTTCATTATATCATAAAATTATTTTGCAAGAGGTCTAGTGTACTTCACGAACCACCGAATATGCTGTATCTCCCTCACTGCCCAATTAAGGTTTGAGACCTAAAATTGCTCAAATTTTGTCTGAAGTAATTGAGATTTTAGATAAAAAAATTGAATAATTATAAATGACTTATCAATATCGGGGTGGGGAATTTACCTACAGTTGTATTATGTTTTTAACTGGTCTTAATTAATAAAAGTGATATTGATTTTTCCCGCGTTCCTTAGCACGATACATCGCAACATCGGCATTCTTAACTAAAATCTCTGGCTCTTGACCGTCAATGGGATATAAACTAATGCCAATACTTGTAGTTACAGAAACTGTATGTTCTTCTAACATAAAAGGCTGCATAATGGCGTCGCAAATTTTTTCAGCTACTTTCGCAGCTTCCTCACGGCCGGGAATTACGGGCAAAATGACTGTGAACTCGTCGCCGCCCAACCGCGAGATTGTATCGCTGCCGCGCAAGCATTTTTTGAGCCGACTGGCAACTTTTTTTAAGAGTAAATCGCCCACATTGTGTCCGAGAGTGTCGTTGATTGACTTAAATCCATCTAAATCTAAAAACAGTAAAGCTACCAATTCCTGATTGCTGGAGGCTATTTCTAGAGACTGATGCAAGCATTCGTAGAACATTTGGCGGTTGGGCAAACCGGTAAGAGCATCGTGATAAGCTTGGTGGCTGAGCTCAGCATTTTTTTGTTCTAGGGCATTTTGCCGAAGTTGGCGCTCGGTAATATCTCTGATTGCTCCGACTAAAAATAGGTTGCCTGCAGCATCTTTATGCAGGGATCTTTTAGTCGCAATTAGATGCGTAATTCCGTGAGCGTCAGTAAAATATTCTTCATTTTCTCGCGGCTGGTGAGTTTGAAATACTAATTCGTTTTCCTGCCAAAATATCTCGGCTTCGGCTTGGGGAAATAAATCGTAATCGGTTCGGCAAGTTAAAATTTCTAAAGGATAGCCAATAAACCGACAATATGCCTGATTCAAAACTACGCAGCGGTGATTTCTATCTTTGACAAAAATTGGGTCGGGAATTGTATCGATTAGCGATTGTAAAAATTCTTTAGACCGTTTTAATTCTTCTTGCAAGTGAGCCAGATAACCCACAACAGCAGCACCAGAACCCACAAGACTGACGATTGGAGGAATTAACGGTAGCCACCAACCGGCTAAAAATACCAAGTATAAACTGGCACTCAGACCTAGACAGATACTTAATAAACAGTAAGCCGATCGACCAAGCGATCGCAAATTCCAACTCACATTTGCTCCCGCCCAAGACCACAGCAAAATCCACAGCAACTCCGCAGCCTCTGGCCAGACATTGATACCCCCGCGCCCGTCGATGGCTGCACTCAAAATTTGGCTCAAGAAATGAGCCTGAAGCTCGACTCCCGGTATTTGTTGGGGAGGACTAAACCAACCGGAACTGTAAGAATTTTGGTAAAAGTCTTTGAGGCTGGGGGCATTTGAGCCGATCAAGACAATGCGCGATCGTACAAAATCAGCAGGTACGGTGCCAGATAACACATCGCTCATCGATGCAGTGCGAAAACTGCCTCGTGGGCCGCGCAGGTTGGTCAAAATTTGATAGCCACGGCTGTCCGATCGAACGTAAGCACCGTCATTCGGTTGAAAAGGCCGAAAAACCCCCTTGCCTAACTGCAAGTATGTAGGATTGACTCTTGCTGGTTGAGGCGAAATCCCTTCGCTTTTGAGGTAAAGCAAAGCCAGTCTGAGTGCGAAACTTTGATGAGTTTTGCCGTCTCCGGGCCAAGCGTAGAGCAAAGTTCGCCGCACTTTTGAGTCAGCGTCGATGACAACGTTGTTGAAACCAATTCGATCTAGCGCCTCAAGTACCGGAGGTGGGCGAACTCCCAACCTGGTTTCGTCTGGCATCAATTCAATGCCGATTAAGTTGGGAATAGTTTTAAAAGTTTTGAGCAATTCGGCGTTACCCGGTTGAGTTGGCAAATCTCGGTAAATGTCGAGGCCGATCGCCCGCGGCTTGCCAGCGTGCAATTTTTGCAGCAATTGGGCCAAGACAGCATCCGAAATTGGGTAGCCGTATTTTTGCAAGTCAGCTTCCTTAATTTCTACAATGACGATGCGCGAGTCAATGGGTTCGGCCGGCCGCCAGCGCACAAATTGGTCGAAAGCAGCCCATTCCCACACCTGAAAACATCCGAACCAGCGCATTAAAATGACCGTACTAGCAACGGCACTCGCAGTAATCAATACTCGGCGTTCTCGATCGACCCATTTTTTGATAGTTTCTAGCATATTTTGGGGATTTGGGCTTCGCCCTGTGAGCATCTAAACTACTACTACGTATAGGTTTTACATCTCCGGGGCGAGTCGATTTTAGATTTTAGATTTTAGATTATCCAATTTTTTGGTTTTTCGGTGCGAGCGAGTCGATTTTAGATTTTAGATTTTAAATTTTAGATTATCCAATTTTTTGGTTTTTCGGTGCGAGCGAGTCGATTTTAGATTTTAGATTATCCAATTTTTTAGTTTTTCGGTGCGATCGGGCTGCAACAGCAGAAACCGGGTTTCGCCACCAAAATATGTCATTTCAACAATCATTCTGGAAGCAGAAACCCGGTTTCTGGCGTTTTTGTGTAAAAGTTCTAGTATTTATTCGCTGCTCTAAATACTAAGCTGTGGAGCATTTAAACCAGTAACGAGGCTAGTAGGGTGCGTCAGCTATAACCCTTACGCTGAAACCGAAAACCTTAGATGCTGACGCACCTTACGCAAGCCCTTTAAATGCCGAACAGCTTAGAGAGCCACAAATTGTTTTAAAGTTTTTCGTTGTAACTAATTTTTACTATTTTTTTATTGATTATAGATGCGAGATTTTAGATTAATTTCGCCGCAGGAGCCAACGATAAACTAAGTTAAAAACCAGGATATTTCCTGCCAATCAATCTAAAATCTGTCATCTATAATCTCCAACTTTCCTGTTAGTTTTGAAAGGTGCGGGGGCCGGTGTAACCCGATAAATCAGCGAGTTTATCCAAAGATTGTGTCCCTGCATAAAACTGACCATTAATCTCCCAAGTCGGGAAACCTTTAACATTCGCAGCCGCCGCTTGGCAAATTTGGGCGCGGGAATTTTGCCCCCTGGGATCGCATTCAAAATAATCAATTATTTTGGCTGCTTCTTTGCCGAACAGCATTTTTTGGTCGTGGCAGTGGGGACACCAGTAAGCGCCGTACTCTTTAGCGCCGATTTGTCGGAGGTGGCGGGCCAAAGCCATTTCGGCCGGGCCGGAGGTGGTAGTGACGGCAGGGGGTGCAAGTCCGGGGGTAGAGACAATAGGAGGAGGTGATTTGACGCTGTTATAAAGTCCCAAGGCGCCGATCGAACTCACCATTGCCACCAAAATGCCTGTAAACACCAACTGCCCGATATCTTCCCACTCGCGCCCGACTAGCACCAGTACAAACAGCGACAGCGCAAATAAGGCAGAAGTGACGCAGTAAATGCACAGTTCCTGAATTTCAAAAGCCATCAAATACATCAAATAGCTGCTGAAAATTACCATCGCAGCGGTGATGATAAATAGCGCTTGCCAAGTTTTGTTTTCTAGTTGAGAGTGCAGTCCTTTCTTGGTGGCGGGATTTACAGCTTTGGGAGCCAATGCCAGGATTGCTATGCTCAGGTAAGCCAGACAGCCTAACAAACTTAAAGGCACTGTACCAAAGACTGTGGCGTAGGGACTGTTAAGAACTTTGTCGCAGCCGCTGGTGGGACAAATGACCGAGCCATTGGTGAATTTAGCGATCGTGAGATAGGCCGTTTCTACGACGCCTATGGCTGCGATCGCTGCCATCACAGTCCGAGACCAGCGATGAATCCAAGGGGTTGAACGTCGGCGAATCATTTTTTGATTTGGTAATTTGGGAATTGGGAATTGTTGACTGATGACTGATGACTGATGACTGATGACTACTGCCAACAGTCAACAATTCCTATTTTACGTTTTACTTGTGACTTTGCCCGGTTCCGGTGTGGGCCCTCTTGAGCCATTAGCATCTCTATTTTCCTGTTCGGGCTCTTTCTGTGACAAGCTGCGACGGGCAGCTTCTACAAACTGACTGACGCGGATCGGATCGATGGGCTGCTCGATGCGGCCGTTTCGTTTCAGGGAACTCGATACGATTACGCCGTCAGCGGCCTGCATGAGGGTGGAAATGTTTTCCCACGAGGCGCCGCTGCCGATGAAAACTGGAATTCCAGCAGCAGCAGCACTCGCGAGTTCTAAGTCTTCGAGATTGGGAGGGCTACCAGTTGTCCAGCCGGAAAGGATTACGGCGTCGGCTAAAGCGCGCCCGATCGTCTCTTGGACGGCTGTGGTCAAGTTGGGGCTGCCTAGGGGTCGCCCGTGCTTGACTAACACGTCTGCTAATATTTTGACATCGCTGCCCAATTCCCGGCGGTAGCGCAGTAGCTGGTGAGCTTGGCCTTCAATTAAGCCTTGGTCTGTAGCCATAATGCCGTTGAGGACGTTGACGCGGATGAATTGAGCTCCTGTGCAGGAGGCGATGGCGATCGCGCTGTGGGCGTCGTTTCGCAGCACGTTAACGCCGATCGGCAGCGTCACGAGATTTGTTAGCCTCTCAACTACCAGAGTCATGGCACTTACCACAGCCGGATCTACGCTGTCTTTGGCAAAAGGAGCGTCGAAAAAGTTCTCGACAATGATACCGTTTGCGCCACCAGAAGCCAGCGCTGTAGCCTCTTGCTCGGCTCTTCCGATAATAGCTTTGAGGTTTCCGCCCCAGCGGGGAGAAGTTGGCAAAGGCTGTAAATGTACGACACCGATTATGGGATTCGGCGTTTTGAATATTTGTTTTAAGTCCACGGATTTTCCTGAAACCACCAAGTTCACTGACGGCTGACGGCGGATTTTGACGGTATATTCTAGAATTCTATATCGACGGGGGCGATTCGGTTGACTTAATCGGGTCGCCAAGTTGCTCAAAGCCCGCAGCCATAACAGTTTAGATTTTAGATTTTAGATTTTAGATTTTACAAAGGCGACCTCACCTCACTCAAAGACGGATACTTGCTTGTAGACAGGAGTCAATCGATTTTAGATTTTAGATTTTAGATTTTAGATTAAAGAATTGAAGCATTGACTTGCGCGAGATAAATTCGGGCCCTTGTTTATCGGATACAGGTTTTTTATTTCTGGGTCCTGAGTCTGCTTTCGGAATGAATCCGGGGGCTTGTATCCTGGATGCTTTCGGTCAATGCTTTAATCTTTAATCTTTAATCTAAAATCTGCTGACTACAATCGGGGTTGAAAGCTTGACTGCAGTTGCATTCTTTTTTATACCTTGGTGTCGGCAGGGGTTTTTCCTTCTCTATCGAGGTTAAGTGGTGAAAGTTGTTCTCATAATTTTGGCTGTCACCTCCGGATTGGGGGCGGCAATCGAAGTGCTGCTGCGGGTGCTGCTGGGTTTTGGTAATCCCTTGATTTATATTGCCGATGCCGAGTGCGGCTATTTGTTGGCGCCCAACCAGAAGGTGCGTCGCTTGGGCAACCGGATTGAGATTAACGAGTATTCGATGCGTACTGGAGCGATCGCCCCGATCGCCCCTCCAGAAACTCTGCGCGTCTTGCTGTTGGGAGATTCTGTCGCCAACGGCGGTTGGTGGACACATCAGACAGATACGATCTCGGAAATTATGGCTCGGAATTTGAGACTGCAAGTACAGCATCTGGCGAGCGATGCACAATTAGGTTCACAAGTCAACTATTTAAATTTTGAAGTTCTCAACGCCTCAGCCAATTCTTGGGGGCCGAGGAATCAACTTGCTTACGCCAAGCGGTTCGGTGTTTTTGGGGCAAAGGCTTTGGTTTTGCTGCTCAATACGGACGATTTGTTTGCATCGGCTCCTTGCGATCTGGTTGTGGGGCGCGATCGCTCTTACCCGGATCGCAAACCCCGATCGGCTACCCTAGAGTTATTGAGCCGCTATCTGCTACCTGCAGTGCCGACTCCCCAATTGGCAGCACCAGGAGCCACAAGCGGCGATGTAGTAGGCTGCAACTTAGAGGCTATTCGCCAAATCCAGAAAATAGCTGTATCCGCCAACATTGAGTTTTTGCTAGCCGTCACGCCCAAGCGGGGCGAACTCGGCTGCCCGGGCCCTCGCGACTGGGAAGTCAAAGCTAGAGCGCGTCTCGCCGAACTCGTAGAAACAGAGAAAATTACTTACATAGATTTTCTTCCCATTTTCAATTGTGCGGCCGAATTTCCCACTTTGTATCGAGACAGCATTCACCTGAGCCCTCAAGGAAATCAGCTAGTTAGCAAAACCATCAGTCGTCAAATAGCCGCTCTTTTTTGGCTTGACACTCTCCGGCCTTAAGGCACGGGGATTCTTAAGACATTTCAGTCTTAATATCCCTATAGCTAGGGTTCCCAGGCTGACTACTCTGGGCACAAAAGAGTGCGTAGTCATATCTCCTCAAAAATGTTTTGGGCGTAGACTTTCCCCCAGTCCGGGGGTAGGTTTTTACATCTTGTCTGATTTGGTTATTCTACCATCTTCATTTGTTAAGATGGATTTGTTATTTTACTTAACAATGGAAAAAAGCCGTCCTACAAGGACAGGGTTTTCAACCGAATTTTCTGATAAATCCTAACCTCACCTCAAGACGGACAATTGCCCCCGACTCGTGTTGTGGAGAGCAAAAAAATTTAAACCTTAGTTCAAGCCCCCAGATTCATCTGCAGAGTCAATCTAAAGTCTAAAATCCTTCGACGCTCGCGCGAATCGAGTGAGCGCGGCTCGATGCTCGCGCTCGCCGAAATGCTCGCGCCCCCGTCTCAAATGTCAAATCGGCTGACATCGAATCCGGTTGCATGGGAACAGTTATTCTCTTCAACAAACAACAAACCCAAACTGTAAAAGCACCCGGAAACGACAAGATTTGTCTCGATTTAGCTAACTTGCAAAGTAGACTCTAGCTCTTTCGGATACCAAGCTTGACCGTCGAGAGCCATTTGCTCGATCGAACTGGCAAGCCGCAGAGCTTTGAGAGCTTGTTCTCCTCCCACAGAAGGCTGATTTCCACCCCGCACGCAATTAATAAAATGCTCCAATTCTGCGTGGAGCGGTTCAATATTGCTGGTGTAAACTTTCTCGATCAACCCATCTTGACGGTAAAGCACCTGACCGTAATCCGTCACATAATTGGCGGTTGTTTGCCGGTGAATCAAGATTTCGTTGTTGAGAAAATCTGCCTCTGTCAGAGAATTTTTGCAGTGAGCCACGATTGAACGGAGTTTGCGGTGCGTCACCTTACTGGCAGTCAGGGTGGCGACAATGCCGTTAGCAAAGTTCAACGTCGCTGTCACGTAGTCTAAATAACCTGAATCTGATGCCCTGCTGCCGCTGGCCGTCAGCTTCACTACTTGGGAATCTGCCAATTCCAGGAGCAAGTCGATGTCGTGGATCATTAAATCCAAAACTACCGATACGTCGTTAGCCCGCTGGGAATAGGGACTCATCCGGTGAGCTTCCAATGCCAGTAACTCTTCAGTTTTCAGCACTTTGCCGAGTTCCTGAAAAGCTGGATTGAAGCGCTCGATGTGACCCACTTGTAAAATCCGGTGGGCCTCAGCAGCCGCGTTGACCAAAGATTCGGCTTCGGCAATGCTAGCCGCGATCGGCTTTTCAATTAAAACGTGAACACCCGCTTGGAGACAAGACATCCCCACAGGGTGATGCAGGCGAGTTGGAACGGCGACGCAAACTGCATCTACGTGGGCGAGCAAATCTCGGTAGTCTTCAAAGAAGCGAACCCGGTATTTGCTTGCTACATCTATTCCCCGCTCTACATTTATGTCGGCAACACCGACGAGTTCGATATCTTTTAGCAAGCTCAGAACTCGCGTGTGATGCTGGCCCATATTGCCAACCCCAATCACCCCAATGCGGAGGGGTTCAGGTTGACTTCGCTGGCCGAAAACGTTTGCGTATCCCAATGACATCCTATCTAGCACTCCTGGATTCTCCTCCACCACCACAGGAATCAAGCCCCTTGGCTTCCCTCAGCTACTCACAGCCATCCAGATAGTACCACAGTCAAACTATTTGTGAAGAATTTCTAAGTTCAGTTGCGATTATCGCATCGGGCAATTAAGCAGAAGCGAATCATACACAAGGAGAGAATACTGGGGTAAAATATCTGGAAATTGCGTATTGACAAATTTTATTAAGTGTGTATATGTATCGGGACGATCGTCGGCAGCATAGCAACAACAACACAAACCCGTCGGAATATTTGGCGATTACGATCAAACATTTTTCTGGTTTGTGTTCAAAAGTAATAGTGAAAGTCAGAAATTATACAAATACAACAGATGACGCATCCGTATTAGTTCGGTTATTTACATTCCGCAATCTTTGAATTCAAAAAAATTTACTTTAAGAATGGGGATAATTACGGGCGATCGCTCACTACCATAAATTACACTTACGTAAAGCTTAATATAAAAAACAATGAGTCAAAAACTAAGGCCCAGATTAGGAAGTGCGATCGCTAGCACAATTTTAAGTTTGTTTTCAGCGGTGTCATTAGCAGGAGTAGACAAAGCACAAGCCGCCGTACTCACCTACAATATCAATTTTGACGGTCAAGGTAGCGGTTTTTTAAAGGTGGATAACTCCTTGCTTACAGGAATAGACATTGAAGGAATTTCCGAGGGGACAGTTTCCGAGGGAAGAATGTACGGTTTTACTTTTCCCGAGTTGGGAAGCACAAAAGAATATGATAATTTGGCAGGGGTTCGAGCTGTATTTCGTGAAGGGCAGTTTCTCGGAGTGCAAGCCAGCGGCGGCGACGGTGCGATAAGAGACTATATCAGTCCTCCAGACGAACCAGGAGGGCCTTTTTTCTTGAGGGTTGAGGGCAGGGCATATTGGTCTATCGGAGTTACCTCTGGCTCGTGGAGTAGGGAGGTAGTACACAGACAGGTGAACTATCAATCATATATAGACGATGGATCGATCGTCACCGACAGCTATGTTATATACTCTAGATATATCTCCCCCAATGCCGAGGTTTCTTACACTTTAGTGAATACCGAACCCGAACCTGTTCCCGAACCTCTCACTGCTGGGGGGACAGCTTTAGCATTGGCAGGTTTAAGCTGGTTAAAACACAAGAAAAAAATGGCAGTTTGAAGTGCGATCGCACCTCAACAATTAACCAGTCAGCAGTCACTTTTCAGAAAATATTCTCGTGGCAAAATTTTGCTCTCGATTCGGAGACAGAGCTCTGGCTTTCAAAATCGCAGCTACCAAAAACGCATAGGACAAAACTCCCACCAACGCCAGCAAAAGTACGCTGGCTGCTCCCGACGCATTCCACAAAGCGTGAAGTGCCGAAGCACTGAAATAACCTACGCCCAAAATTTGCCACCGCTTCCTGGGTTTGAGGGCGCTCAAACCGATAAAATATCCCAAATAGCCGCTGTAAGCCATATGTCCGGCGGCGGAACCCAAAATCCGGGGAATTAGCAACTGCAATCCTACTAATTGTCCGGCGTCGGGCCCTGCTTGCAGAGTGACATTTTGGATGACATTGGGAACGTACTGTCCCAGAGTTTCTAACAGTGTAAAGCCGACTGCTGAGGCACTTCCTAACAGAATTCCGTCTAAAGGTTCCCAAACACCGATGCGATCGCGCCACGGATTTTTCAGCCAATTTCCCAGCAACATTGCTCCCAAAACGGGCAGGGCTTTCAGCAATTCTTCCATTAGACCCGCCCCGAAAAACATTCTGGTCAAAAAAGGCAAAAAACTGATTGTTTCGCCTTCGATTGGCAGACGGCCGGGCAAAATTTCTCTAAATACTAATATAAATCCAATTAATAAGGGGCTGATCACAATCAGGACTGTAGCTAAAGCCGAACCAAGCAATACCCACCAAGGCTTGTGTTTGCCACACAGTTGATAGATAAAGTAGTAAGCCGCACCGGCGAGGTAAGCTGACAGCAGCAAGTTGAATGCTGCGGAATTGCCAACGGCGACAAACATCGAAACGACAACAATAACTGTGGCGATACCTGGATATAAGTAAGCTTTTTGGCTTAATTGTTTGCCCGTGGAGGCGATCGGGAATAATTGAGTTAAAGTGAGAGCGTCTTTTTCGATACCAGCAAAATTGCCCGTTTGTGGTGAGCTTAATCCGGGTTGATTTTGGTAAGGGGTGACGGGAGATTCAAATATAAATTCAGGGCCGTCAAGACCGAGACTGATGCGATCGCCTGTTTCTAAAGTTTGGCAGCCAGAGAGCTTTTTTCCGTTGATATAAGTTCCGTTAGCGCTGTTGAGGTCGCAAATTTCCCATCTCGTCAAAGTACCCTGGGTTAGGGGACGGATCATGGCGTGGCGACGGGAAACCATGCCGTGGGCGATCGACTCTAAAGTTATTTGACAATTGCGATCGCGTCCGATAACCAATTCCCCTTCTTCAGAAAGTTGGTAATTGGATACTGGGGTTCCCACAGCGTCTTTTGCTGGCACTTGTCGCAGAAATCCGATTTCATTAGTCATGAGTTATGAGTCATTAGTCATTAAGCCCAAGTGCATTTAAATTGTATAGTCAAATTTAATAAAAGTCTTGTGGGGAGTAGGGGTTGGGCCAGAAAGCCCGCCCAAAAAATACAATTTAGATGCCCAACAGCTTAGTCATTAGTCATTGGTCATGAGTTCGCGAGCTGTTAGCTGATGTTATTTTTGAGCAGTCTTTATTCCACAGTTATTGGTTGTTAGCTGCTGACTAATGACTAATAACTAATTACTAATAACTGCTGACTAATGACTAATGACTAATAACTCTGCTTATAGATTTGCCCTGGCATCCTGAACGGCTGCATAGAAAAATATGCCAGTTAGCGGTACGCTCAGGGCGAGGATGATGCCCGTGACTAAATTGCCAAGTTGAGCTTCTCCCGATGACAGCTCAAAAATGGAGCCGACTGCCGCGATCGCAGTGATGCACGAAAGAGCTAATAGTAAACCACTTTTCGGAGTTCCTGCCATCATACTGATTTTACTGCCTTTGGCGAAAATTTCTGCTTGACTAATGCTTCATTCAGTGCGAGCTTGTTTTCAACTCTGTCTACAAACAGCACTCCGTTGAGGTGATCCATTTCGTGCTGAATTGCTCTCGACAGTAAGTCTGTTGCTATCAGGGTTTGTGGGCGGCCGTATTCGTCGCGGTAGGAGACTTCAATGACTTCTGGGCGTTTGACTTCTAAATAAACTCCCGGAATGCTCAAACACCCTTCTTGCAAGATGCAGATATCGCTGCTGCTACTTTTGATGGTGGGATTGATCAAAACCATTGGGGGTGTGGCAGGGTTTTCCGGGTCGCAGTCGAGGACGATTACTTGTTTGTGGACTCCGACTTGGGGGGCGGCCAAACCGATACCATCCGCACTGTACATGGTTTGCAGCATTTCTCGCACTAGCTGCCGAATTTCTGCATCGACGCTTTTGACGCGCTTGGCTGGCTGCCGCAGGACGCGATCGCCTAATGTGTGTATTGTTAGGGGCGGTTTTTCTAACTTTTTCTTTTCAATCAAGACCTGAACCGTCATAGAACCTCGCGGGATGTTTGGAAACCCCCAACGAAAGCTGTTGGGGAATGAAATTGGAACCAATACTATTATTTTCAATATTAATCTAATTTTAACTCCTTGCTGGGAAGTCCCCCGCTATAACTGTACCCAGTTTAGGGGCGGGATGAAAGGCAGGGAGATTGTAGGTACGGAAATCTCCAAATCTTTATTTTTGTAGATATTTTACTGGAATGTGTATAATACAGTAAGGAGGTAATGAGATGCTGCATACTGCCATCAAGGTTCGACTTTATCCAACATTAGAGCAACAAGCTCTACTGTCTCAGCACTTTGGCTGTGCCAGATGGTGGTGGAACTATGGTCTAAATAAGTCAATTGAGACTTATAAAGAAACGGGTAAAAGCCTTGGTCAGTCAGCACTCAATGCCTTTTTACCAAAACTCAAGAAAGCCGAAGAAACACTTTGGTTGTCTGAATGTTACAGCCAAGTTTTGCAAGCAACAACGCTCCACCTCACAACCGCCTATAAAAACTTTTTTGCAGGTCGTGCTAGGTTCCCGCGCTACAAGTCAAAGCATGATAAGCAATCGATTCAGTATCCTCAAAATGTCAAGGTACTTGATGGGTTTGTTCAGTTTCCTGGCAAGGTCGGCAAAGTTAAAGCCAAGTTGCACAGGAACATAGAAGGAAAAATCAAAACCGTTACGGTTAGTTTAAATCCTTCTGGGAAATACTTTGCCTCAATATTGACGGAGAGTGAAGGCGACAATCCGACTGTTTCAACGGTCGGCAAAGTAATTGGAATTGACTTGGGATTGACTCATTTTGCTATTACGAGCAATGGCTGCAAAGTCTCTAAGTATGATCGCCCTAAGCATCTAGCCAAACACGAGAAAAACCTCAAACGCAAGCAACAAAAGCTAGCTAAAAAACAGAAAGGAAGTAATTCAAGGAACCAAGCTAAAAAGACGGTAGCTAAAGTGTACGAACGGGTAACTAAATCCCGTCAGGATTTTCTACATAAGCTTTCGCGAAAGCTCGTCAATGAAAACCAAGTTGTCGTAGTAGAGAATCTTAATGTCAAAGGCATGGTACGCAATCACAATTTAGCTAAAGCCATATCTGATGTGGGATGGGGAATCTTTATCAATTTCCTAGCTTACAAGCTAGAGAAAAAAGGTGGCAAGTTGGTTGAGACTGACCGCTGGTTCCCCAGCTCCAAGCTCTGCTCTAATTGCTATTACCAGATTGATAAGTTACCGCTTGATGTTAGGGAGTGGACTTGTCCTAATTGCGGTACTCGTCATGACCGTGATGGTAACGCCGCAACAAACATTAGAGCGGAAGGCATCAGGATATTACAGACGGATGGAGCAGCCGTTTTTGCTAACGGAGGGGAAGTAAGACCAAAGATGGGACGCAAGTCTGTTCTGAGGCATTCCTCTGTGATGTTAGAAGCCCACACTATAATCGTTTCGATTTAGTGTGGGTAGTTCACGTAGCCATGACTGGAAACGCACCAAACCAACGGCCGATTATTTCTCTGGGACTTTCGCCCGTTTTAGTGGCGGTAGAGCTTTTAGGTGCGATCGCGCTTTTGCTGGCTGTTTTGCTCATCGTCAAGTTTTGGGCGGTTTTGCCCGATCGAATTCCGATTCATTTCGGCTTGGGGGGGCTGGCTGATGCTTGGGGCGACAAGGTAACGATTTGGATCGTGCCGGCTGTGGCTGCCATTATTTTTGCGGTTTTAACTGCAATATCGCGCTATCCGCATACTTTTAATTATCCGGTACGGATTACTTCTGAGAACGCTCACCGCCAATATCTGTTGGCGCGAGGCCTTTTGGTTTGGCTGAAGGCGGAGATTTGCTGGCTGTTGGCGTTTGTGGTGCGGCAGCAAATTCTTGTCGCTTTGGGCAATGCTCAAAGGTTTAGTATCGAGTTACTTTTAGGGTTAGTTGTTTTGATTTTTTCGACGGTAGGCGTGTATTTGCTCAAGGCTTATTCTGCTCGCTAGATGTAGGGCAAAACACTTGTATTTACCCAAAAACCATGTTGTTTTGTCATTTTTTTACCGATATTAATAATATCTCTTATATCAAAAACAAAGAAAATTACTTGGTAATGAGGAATTTATTACTCAATTTTTTATCAAAATTTTAGTCCTAAATACAAACATTTTTGATTGTGGCTAATTGACCGAAAGCATCCAGGATACAAGCCCCCGGATTCATCCGTGGAGAAATAAAAAACCTGTAGCCGATAAACTTCCCTCCCCGAATTTATCCGTAGGTAAATACTTCAATTCTAAAATTTAAAATTTAAAATTTAAAATCTAAAATCGATACTTCAATACTTCAATACTTCAATACTTCAATCCTTCAATTCTAAAATCTAAAATCTAAAATCTAAAATCGATTGACTGGACATGATAGGAATCACAGGTGAGAGGTTTGTGCTACGGTAAACGCATCTCAACTAACCCATCAGATATGTTTGCTGATTGTTCATCGGCAATACTCGCAACTGTCGATTTTTAAAATCTGGTTCTAACCCTAGTTCTTCCATTGGAATCACGCCCAACAAAACAGCAGAAACGCCTTCGGGCAATTCTCAACAATCAAATCTGCCTTCTCTCCCCTCTACAATAATTTGAGCTCCTGCAAAAATTCGACTTTTTGTGATGCCAGCCGATGTTTCTACATCTCTTTCTCCTACGAGTCTTAAACCTAGTTGGCTAATAATGGGAGCGGGCAAGGAAAGCAGAGTTGCTCCAGTATCGACAACAACGTTATCGAGGGTAACAGAGCGAACTTCCTCAGCAAAAATAAATCCCCGTTCAGCCATAACTAGATCGATGCGATTCGTGACGGCGATTGTTGTAACAACTTGACCCCTTTGTTTTTCTTGCAGATTAGGCAGCACCAGTGTCATATTATGTTACCTGTTTGAGCGTAATTAGTGGAGATTTATATTGTAATATTATCTAGAATCCTGCTTGGTTAGTTAAAATCGTTTTAGTGACCGGCTAAAATTAGAATTTGCCTCAACGCATGACACCAGAAAACAACTCTTCTCAACCCAATCGCCCTGAGTCTAACGTGACTGTAGAAAGTCAGAACGGTGCGAGCCCTACTGTGCCACCAGAATCAGGGACAATCGTCGTTACTGCTGAACCGGAAAAACCGGTGCCGCCGCCTCCTACTCGCAAGGTTTTTTTGTCGCAGCAGCCGGAACAAACGACTACTGAGAAGTCGGGGTCAGTGCTGACGCTGGGGTTGATCGCAGCGATGATTTTTGGGCTGGCCAATGACAACATTTGGCTGGGCTTAATTGGCGCCGTCGGTGCGATCGGCATATCGCTGCGGCTAATGTGGCCGAGTTGGGGCAAAATCTGGGTACAGGTAATTCCGCCAACTTGGCGCACGCTGATCGTCGCTTGCTTTGGTCTTTTAGCTGGGATTGTTGGCTTGCTGATGCTCAGCGGTAGTAATACTGAACCGGGAAGCCGCAACATCCAAATCAACTGGGACGCCATCGGCGCTCTCGGCGAGTTGATCGGCGCTTTGGGCCAAATTTTGATCGCAATTTTGGGCGTTTATGTGGCTTGGCGGCAGTACGTGATCTCGAAAGATTTGACTATTCAGCAAAATCGAATTACGCAGCAGCAAACGATCGATGCTTATTTTCAAGGGGTTTCCGACTTAGCCCTTGACGAACAAGGGTTTTTGGAAGACTGGCCGCAGGAAAGGGCGATCGCAGAAGGCCGCACCGCTGCGATTATGAGCAGTGTAGATGCTGAAGGTAAAGCTAAAATTCTGCGGTTTTTGTCGCAGTCGAGATTGGTTACTCCGCTGAAGCGCGATCGGCTTTTAGGCCGCCCCATCCTTGACGGCGACGGTGGCTACGCTGAAGATAGAGATCACGGTATCCGCGTTATCGATCTCAATGTCATGTTAGCGGGTGCTGACCTGGCTGGCACCGATTTGCGGTGGACGGATTTGAGCGAAGCCAACCTCGTCCGCGCCAATCTCAGCAAGTGCGATTTAGTGAAAGCCAACCTCTCGCGCGCTGTCTTGTACGACGCCAATCTCGCTCGCGCTGACATGAGAGCCGCCGCATTATTCTACGGCTCGGCACAAACTGCATCCCCCCGCAGCCGTACCGAATTTCCCAACTATCAAACAGGCGAACATACTGGCGCTGTAGTGGAACGTGTTGATTTCACCGGTGTCAAGCGGCTGTCGGAGGATCAGCGCTATTACTGCTGCGCTTGGTGCGGCTCGAAGTCGAGAGAGACTATTCCCGGCGGCTGCGAAGGGATTCCCAATAAACTCGGACGTTAAAATTAGCAGTACGGCTGTACTTACGTATATATTTGGCGAGCGATCGGCAGCGGACTATACTTTAATTTTAAATCTACAGTCTTTCGCTGTTTTAGCAATGACAAATACTGATTTAGGGTTAGAAGTAATTCCGCGCCTGGAGCGCTCCAAAAGCGGGTAATGGTTAATTTTTGTCGCTGCTATATGCTTCCTGATGGGACGGTAAATGGCACATATAAATCGCGAATTTAGGCTACAGCTATGCAGATGATGGGCATCAGCATTCTGTGGCTTTTTATCCGCTGTTTCCTTTGCTTATGCGCGGCTTCACGACTTTTGGATCCCACATTCCGCAGATGTCGGTCGGATTTCTTTATCAGTTGTGAAAACTTGGAAGCCAAACGCTTTTAGGCTGAAAT
>NZ_JAUBOR010000075.1:0-16985 GCF_036700305.1 Microcoleus sp. Z1_A1 | reverse complement strand
AATGAGAATTAAATAACTTTCACTCTTGAAAGTGGGATGGGCGTCCCGCCCGGCCAAAAAGGACGGGCGGGACGCCCATCCCACAATAACAATTAAAATTGTAAGTTATTTAATTCGCGATCCTAAGATTTGGAGTGGGCGATCGAGCTTCGATCGAAAAGTTTGTAGGCGTAAGGCGGGGCGTAGCCATCGCACAGCGCCCCGGAAAAAAAGACCAAAAAAAGATCGATCGTCCGCGCAAGTCAACCCTCCTGGGCTCGCACCCGCAACAGCAGCAGCTTTCCCCCCTCACCTCAATCGGGCTGCCGCCTCCCGAAAGCCCTAAGCCTCATAACTCCCCAAAAGTTTTCGCCACAGGAGTTTCACAGTCTCCAAGCTCACAGGTATAGCAACGGCCGATAGGGTAAGGACGTTCTTAATTGATGAAAGCATTGTTTTTACTGTCGAATGCCAAAAGCATTTCTAGAGGCTGCTGCTCTGGCTCCCTTGTGCACGAGAGAGGCGAATGCTATAAAATCTTAAACAGCAGGGGAGTGCGGAAATTGCGATCGAACGCCAAGCAACAACCGAACTCGATCGAGTCCAAACCTTTGATAACCTATAATTTGAATGAGATGCCGCAGGCACTTCTGCTACTGGCATTATACTAATGCGCCATCCTGCGGCTAATTTGGGATTTATTCTTTCTAACAACTAACAACTAACAAATAACAACTAATAAAGAGGGGATTGCTTAATGGCTGCAACAGATTTTAAAGACTATTACGCTATTTTGGGACTCAACAAAACTGCCAGTTCTGACGAAATTAAAAAAACTTTCCGCAAACTAGCCCGCAAATATCACCCGGACATGAACCCCGGCAACAAAGAAGCAGAAGCTCGTTTTAAAGAAGTAAACGAAGCTTACGAAGTGCTCTCAGACCCTGAAAAACGCAAAAAATACGACCAATACGGTCAATACTGGAAGCAAGCTGCCACAACTCCAGGCGGATGGCCGGGCGGGGGCAGTACGAATGTAGACTTTGGCGGGGTTGACTTCAGCGAGTACGGCAGTTTTGACGAATTTATCAATGCCTTGTTAGGTCGCGCAGGTAGTAGTCCTGGTAGTGCCCGCAACGCCAAGTGGAATTACAGCAACTACCGCAGCACCAGCGGCGGGCCCACAGGTTTTGGCGGATTTGAAGATTTCGCGGGGTACGAAAATCGCACCGCAGGAAGCTCTCTCGACACCGAGGTCGCCATTTCCCTGACTTTGGGGGAAGCATTTCGGGGAACTTCTAAGCGAGTCGCCACGGGGGAAGTTTCGATTCCAGCAGGAGTGAAAACCGGCAGCAAAATTCGGATAAAAGGCAAAGGTCAAGTTGACCCGTACACGAAGCAACAGGGAGATTTGTACCTAAAATTAGAAGTTTTGCCTCACGCTTTCTTCCAGTTTGAGGGAGAGAATTTGGTCTGCGAAGTGCCGATAACTCCCGACGAAGCGGTGTTGGGATCTTCAATTGAAGTGCCGGCGCCTGAAGGTATGATCACTGTGAAATTTCCAGCCGGGATTCGTTCGGGTCAGTCTTTGCGGTTGCGGGGCAAGGGATGGCCGAAACCGAAGAAAAACGAGCGGACTGATTTGTTGGTCAAAATTGCGATCGTGCCACCGAAAGAAATTAGCAGTGTAGAACGCGAATGCTATGAAAAAATCAAAGCAAATCGCACTTTTAATCCTCGCAGTAATCTCAATCAGATGGTGCTGTAAATTACCCAGCACGGACCTGAGTACAGCTACAGTGTGGGCTTTCAATAGCCCTGAAATGATCTTGCACCTTGCAAAACAATCTCGAACCTTCGGGCTTATTTACGAAAGCCTCAATAGCAGCAATATTCTTACTGCCGTTTAAGTCGGCATCACCTTTCCATCCACAATGACCACAAGCGAACTTTTTGCCATTCCTATAAGACTCACCCTTTACAGGATGAATGTGATTGCACTTGTGGCACATTTTGCTGGTGTATCTAGGCTCAACAAACAGAATCTTTACGCTATGCTTTATAGCTTTGTAGATGAGGAATTGACGCAACTGAAAGAACGCCCAGCTATTACTAAGTCTCCGCTCTTTCTGCGAGCGTGGCTGCTGATTTGTGCGTTCCCTAATTCCCGTCAAATCTTCCAAAGAGATAACTTGATTTTTGTTCTTAGCCTTGGTTACGATACGGTGACTGATAGTGTGATTTACCAAAGTCTGAAAGCGCTTTTCCTTGCCCGACAACCGTTTCAACAATTCTCGACATCTACGCCGAGAGCGGAGACTGCCTTTCGTGGCTTTTCGCTGGATATTTGCTCTCAACTTGGCATAATGGTTTTTAACTTTGGTAATTTGTTTGCCGCTAAATGTATCTCCATCAGAAGTGACCGCAATATCAGTCCTACCCAAGTCACAACCCAAAACTTGATTGCAAGGTGGAGGCTCGGCTGGCTGAGATTCAAGCTGAATATTAAGATAGTAACTGCCATTTTGCGTTTGCACAAAGTAGCAGTCTTGGGGTTTTGACCTTTCAGCAATCCAAGTTGGTAGTTTCCGATAGCCAGTACAAACCGTTCCCTACCACCAGTAGTAGTCAAACTTACTGTCCAATCTTTTTCCCTAAAAGAAAAGATACGGGTATCGTAAGTGACGCTAGTAGGAGCAAATTTGTTAACAGGCTTCCCATCTTTTTTAGCTGTTTTTCTGTTACCAGAAACCCGTCTAATAGCATGGATTGCCAACTGCGCCGAAAGTCCAAACATCTCTCTGACATTGTGATAAGCTAATCCGCATTTAAATTGCAGGGTAAGATAAATTTTCACTTTTGTGGGGTGGGCATCTTGCCCGCCCTCAACATACAATTTAAATGCACAACAGCTTATACCTGCTGATTGCATCGCCAATTCATTTGTCAGGGTTGGTGGCACAGTTTGATTCACGTATTCACAAGCATTAGCGAATGCCTGAAGGGTTGCATCAATTTTGATGGAATGCTCAGGCGTTACTTGGAGCTTGCAAGGGGCGGGTTCACCGAAATATATGACACCCACCGACAAATCAGATAAACCCGCCCCATCCCATCGAGAAACTACCAGAACTATCCGTCAGAGCAACTCCGCCCTATGAAAAACTCCACTTTTAACCAACCCTCTACCAGAATAGGCGCCACCACAGGCAGATTGCGCCTACAAAACGCTATATTTTGTTGTTCGTAAGTCCTGAATCGAAAATCAAAAATCGAATAACCCTTGACGTGTGTAGCAATTCGTGATATTTTTATCCGCGTTTATCGGGATATAAAAAATATTTATGAATAAATCTTAAGTTTTAATTAAATTTAGTATTATAATTTTGGTAACTTCCAACTAAGTATTTATTCTCAATATGATAGCGGATCAATTTCCTTGGCTGACCGCAATTGTCATCCTACCCCTCCTAGCTTCCCTCGCCATCCCTTTTCTGCCCGATACAGACGGCAAAACCATTCGCTGGTATGCCCTAGGCGTAGGTATTGCAGATTTTGTATTAATGTGCTGGGTGTTTTGGACTCATTACGATCCAAGCATCTCTACTTTCCAAATCGTAGAGCAATATTCCTGGATACCTTCTTTAGGTCTCAACTGGTCTGTTTCCGTTGACGGACTGTCAGTGCCGTTGGTACTGTTGGCGGGATTGGTGACGACGCTATCAATCTTTGCAGCCTGGGAAGTCGATCGCAAGCCACGACTATTCTACTTCCTGATGCTGGTGATGTACTCCGCACAAATAGGAGTTTTCGTCGCCCAAGACATCATGCTGCTGTTCATTGTCTGGGAACTAGAACTAATTCCGGTGTACCTGTTAATCTCGATTTGGGGCGGACAAAACCGTCGCTATGCAGCTACCAAATTCTTGATTTACACCGCAGGCGCTTCCATCTTTATTTTGATAGCTGCCTTGGCAATGGCATTCTACGGCGGAGGCACTCCCACCTTCGACATGGTAGAACTAGGCTTGAAGGACTACCCACTGGGTTTAGAATTATTCCTTTATGCGGGATTGCTGATTGCCTTCGGTGTGAAACTGGCGATTTTCCCCTTCCACACTTGGCTACCTGATGCCCACGGCGAAGCATCTTCTCCCGTGTCGATGATTCTGGCCGGCGTATTGCTGAAAATGGGCGGATACGGACTGATTCGCCTGAATTTGGAACTTCTTCCCCAAGCACACGTTTACTTTGCACCGATTATGGCGGTGCTCGGCGTGGTCAATATTATCTACGGCGCGCTGAATTCCTTCGGCCAATCGAACATGAAGCGCCGCTTAGCGAATTCGTCGATTTCTCACATGGGATTCGTGTTGTTGGGTATTGCTTCCTTCACGGATTTGGGAATCAACGGGGCGCTGTTGCAAATGATTTCCCACGGTTTAATCGCCTCAGTATTGTTTTTCCTGGCTGGCGTTACTTACGATCGCACCCATACAATGATCATGGACGAGATGGGCGAGATTGGGAAAGTCATGCCGAAAGTGTTTGCCTTGTTTACCGCAGGCGCGATGGCATCTTTGGCACTCCCCGGAATGAGCGGTTTTGCTAGCGAATTGTCCGTGTTTGTGGGCGTCGCAACTAGCGATATGTACAGCGGTTCTTTCCGCGCGGTGACAGTGTTCCTGGCGGCAGTAGGACTGATTTTGACGCCGATTTATTTGCTCTCGATGCTGCGACAGTTATTTTACAACTGTGGGACACTAGCGGCTTGCGACCTTGAGGATCTAAATCTGCAGAATCAAAGAAACAATCTGGATGAAGCGGTTTGTTTCGGTAATAGTTGCGTTTTGCCGGGTGATGCACCGTTTATTGATGCTAAACCTCGGGAAGTGGCGATCGCATTTTGCTTTTTGATACCGATTGTCGGCATTGGTTTTTATCCCAACATGGCGATGCAAGTCTACGATGCCAAGACTGTCGCAGTCAACGCAGAAGTCCGCCAATCTTACATCCAAATTGCTCAACAAAATCCTCGGATTTATGCGAATCAACTTTTGGTTCCCAAAATTGCCCAAGCTCAAAAATCGCCTGCTTTGGACAAAATTACAGGGGCTGAATCTGCATCGGTTTTTGGCATTGTCAAATAATTTTCTCGAACTCTGTTTTTGTTGAAAATTGGGCGATCGCTTTTGTCAAAGGGCGATCGCTTTTTTCTTAGCGCTGAATTTCAGAAATAATCTGCGCCAGATTCTCCCTAGCATATCCCACCTCAAGAATCGATTTATCATCGAGATCAGAGGCTACTTTTTTCAAGATATTTAGCGGTTCTTCAAAGCCTGTCGTCTTCACAAACAACACTTGCAACCGATTTTTTACTAATGCTAAAATAGAGCGACTTGGTTCGCCTTTATCCCCTTTCCGTTTAGCAATGTTGATGCTCAATTTGTGAGTTTTCAACAGCCGCATTCTTTCTATTCCTTGGGTCTTAACCGTCTCCAAAACCTCCGCTCGAATCTGATCGACTAATCTATCCGTCACATATTGCACGATCAAAGGCTGAAGCATAAAAACAGTTTCCCCGCCCTCACTAATTTTGTCAATCAGCGAGCGACGACCTAGAGAATCGAGATTTTTTAGCAAATCCGAAAGCGATGAATTGACCAACATCTGCTCTCGCAAAGTCGCCAGGGAAATCGGGATTTGAGCAATAGCAATCCAGTAGGCAATCTCTTGTTCTGAACTCGACATTCGATCGAACTGTTGCGCCAGCAAATTGCTGATATGTTCTTCAATAAATAACGCCGTAGCTTCCAAAAGCTTTAAAACATTCCCCTCGAAAAACTCGTTAATTGTTGTCGCTACAATCTTTAAGGCTAACAGATTGCCTCCGTACCGGGATAACAAGATTTCCAACTCTCGATCTTGAGGCGACAAACCTTTTTCTTGGAAAATTTCCCGCGCTATTTCCGAGGAAATAGCAGGTTTTAAAGACCGCACTTTTTCTCCCGCCAGCAAAGCCAGTTCCGTAGGCTCTTCCGAACTAACTAGCAGTAAACAGCTATTGTGATTGACCTCACCGAGCCGCACAATTAAATCTCGATATCCTTCGCAGCCTTCGCGATAGTGTCCCGCTAATTCTTCGGGTTTGAGAACCGCTTCAAAATCGTCTAAAATTACCAGACAGCGGTGTTTTCGCAGATACTCGACCAAGCGCGAAATTTTGCTGTTGAGGTCGATCCTCTTCGTTGGCGTAGCCCCCGTAGGGGCGAGATCCCCTAACGGCACATCGGGTTTTTGTTGGTTAGAAAAAAGTTGAATTAAGCTTCCTAGGAAGTCGGATGGTGCGGGTGTCGATCGCAGCGATCGCCAAATCACAAAATCAAACTCATTCTGTACCTGTGAGGCCAACTGCACCGACAGAGTTGTTTTGCCGCTACCAGCCAAACCAAGCAGCGCTACCAGGCGACAATTATCTGATACAATCCACTGCTTTAAAGTAGTTAATTCTTCAGTCCGTCCGTAAAAAACCGAAACATCCGGTGCTTGGCCCCAATCTTCCTGTCGGTGTCCGATGGCCATCTTCAATAGAGAGCCTTTACCTCCACTAAAATCGCTCGTTCCCCGATCGATGTGGTATGAAAACAGCAACTGATGCCTCAATTCCGAAAGCTTTCCAGGGCCATTCCCCCCGATCTGAAACTTTTTGTAAACTTCGCCTAGTCTTTTGCGAACGGCGATGTCGCTAATGCCAAGCTTGGTTGCGATCGTCGCCGTAGATTGACCGTCGAGAGCCATAAACACAGTTTCTAACTCGGCATCTGTGACACCGCGTTGTTTGGCGATCGTTTGCACAAAGTTTTGAGGAATCGGAGTAGTCAAGGTAGGAATCTCGCCTATACTAAAAATCTATCTTCTATTATATTGTGTGAGTTCTCGCGGGAGAGCAATTGAATCGAATCTACCAACGTTCAGCTTGCTTTTTGTTGTTTGGGCAGTTTTAGATATTTATACCCAATTATCCATTGTGATACCAGTTTAAACTGATATCTTGCACCATTCTCAATTACTTGCTTAGGAACAGGCTTTCCGGCCTGTTCCACAAGAGATAAATTTTATTGTGAAACAGGCTGGAAAGCCTGTTCTTGACAATGGTGCAAGATGTGAATTTAAACAAAGAATGCAACTTTAGTAGAACCTATTGTAGGGTGGGTGGAGGCGCGGCGATTAATCTGTAGAACCAAACGATAAATCTCCAACCGCGCCTCCACCCACCGCGAACCAAAAACCGGGTCAATTTACAATTTTTGAAAGCAGCCCTATATCAGCCAAAAATTGTCGCACTAGCGCGGTATTCTCGGGCAGAAAGCAGCCGCCAACTCCCATCGCCCATAAGTTCCAAAACCTGCTGGTGATATTTCACTAAACTCAATCGGTGGCCCACACTCACAAACGTAGTTTTAGTGGCTTGCAACTGCTCGTATAAATATTGCTCGTTCTTCAAATCCAAAGCACTTGTCGCCTCATCCACAATAGCGTATCTGGGTTCCGTCAATAACAATCTAGCAAAAGCTAAACGTTGCTGTTCTCCCAGCGACAAAATCTCACCCCAATCTAAATTCGCATCAAAACCGCCCAATCTGTCCGGCAAATCTGCTAAGTTTACTGATGCCAAAACGCGGCGCAATTTTTCCTCATCAACCTCGCTGCTGGTATGGGGATACAAAAGTTGCGATCGCAAACTACCCAAAATCATATAAGGACGCTGCGGCAAAAACAGCATTTCCCCCAATTCCGGTCGCGCTAAACGCCCCGTTCCCGCGTCCCACAAACCCGCAATTGCCCGCAGCAAAGAACTCTTCCCAGCACCGCTTTGTCCGACAATTAACAGTCCTTCACCGGGCTGCACTGCTACCGACAAATCCCTAATTAAAGTCTTTTGATGCTGCGGAGTATCTAAAGTAACGTGCTCCAGTGTCAACTGAGAATCTACTACTACATCTATAGCAGTTCCTCCAGGACGAGATACCGCTTGTTTCGCTTCCAGAGTATCTGTAAATACAGTCAAACGATTGATACTAGCTGCAAAAGAACTCAGCGGCTCAATCTGAGTTACAATCACAGAAAAAGCGCGCAAAACCTGAGTGAAAGCAAAACCAGCTTGAGTGATATCTCCAAACTCGATTGTACCATTTTGATCTGCAAAATAAGTTGGAGCTAGAAACAAAGCCGGAATAATCACAACAGCATATCCGTATCCAGTTGTGAAATAATCCAAGTTTCGCTGCCAACCAATTAGCAAATTAAAATTGCGGAATACTTCCACAAATCGCTGCTTTATTTGAAATGATTCTTGCTCCTCGCCTCCATAAAAAGCAATAGATTCGGCGTTGTCGCGAATGTGAACCAGTCCGTAGCGAAAATTTGCTTCTTTTTTAAGTTGCTCGAAATTCAGAGGTACTAATCTTTGACCAAAAACTAGAGTAGCTGTCGTGCCCACAATAGCATAGATAATCAGAAAAATCGAAAGTTGTTTTGAGATAGACCACAGGATACCAGTAAAAGATATAATATTAACTATTGAACCAAGGATGAGCAGCATAAATGACAAACTTGTCCGGGTAAAAGAGCGGACATCTTCGGAAATTCGCTGGTCTGGATTGTCGATTTCCTTGTGTAAATTTATTTCGTAATAAGCCCGATTCTGAAAATACTTATCGAGGAACTTATTAGTCATCCACTCCCGCCAGTAGATACCCAATTTATCTTCGGTATACCGGTAAATTACCACAATGGGAGTGCCGACTATAAAAACCCCTGCATACACAAACAGATACTTCCAGTAATTGAGCTGGTCTTTCTTAGCTAGTGCTGTGTTAAAAAAGTTACCGACGTAACTAATTATTACATTCATACCACTGACTGACAGCGACAAAAACAGCAGCAAAGTCAATAAAGCCCAGGGCTGCCAGTGCGGTGTCAATCTGTCTTTGAACCAGACAAAAGCGCTGAAAGGAAGAATTAACATTAAAGCCACGATCGCAATTGCGGGCGAATTAATAATTCCTTTCAACAAAGTAACTAAGCCGGCTGCAATACTATTGACAAATTCGGGAAATAAGACTTGAGTACCCAAACATACAGCGCTGACGAGTACAAACATCGCAGCGAAGAGAAATATCAACAACAGCATCACTAATCCTAAAAAGATTCTGCCACTCCCAGGCTCTAAAGGATAAAAGTAAGGTTGAGCTATCGCAATAAATCTCTGCCACAACTGACGGTCAAATCGATTCATCTTTGCTGTTTACAAAACTACTTTGACTGTTCTAACATATCAAGTATTGTGACAAACGGCAGCAGTAATTTATGTCGGAGTTTCACGAAAAATTTTGTCTCACCCAAAGACGGAAACTGGTTTTCCGAGTTAACTGGTGGAGACCCAAAATTTGGGAGCTTTGTTCAAGCTCTTATATTCATCTGTTAAATCAATTCTTTAATCTCAAATCTAAAATCTCTCTAGCTGGAAGAAGTTGCGCTATCGCCGGCCAAGTCCGACTGCAATTTACTGGGGTAAAATCGCTGGCTAATCCCTAAAATTACTTGTTTCATTAGCCAATACAAAACAGCAATTACTACAAAAGTGACAGCCATTACTAAAACCGGACGCTTGCCTATCAAATCGTTCATTACACTGTTAACCAGCGCATCGGGGTTAGTCAGAATGTCCCAAGTGTTGAAGCGGATAAATCGCCCTAAATAGATGCCGATCGCCGAAAGTGCGTGTATAGTTATCTCCGTTACCAGGATAAATCTACTCAAACCCTGTTGCTTCAAATAGTAACCCAAATTCATCACCGACAGCACGTAAGCTCCAAACCCGGCCAGCATAAACGCGAGATATTGGGGAATCAAAGCCAGAGTCACAGTCCACACCGAGTTCCCCTCTTTAATCTGGCGGATCAGGTGAATGATATCAGTTAAAACGTAGGGCGCATTGGGTAAAAATGCGATAAACCAGAAAAAACCGCCCCACCACCGGAGAGAGCGAACTCCGCGCTGCCGCAGTACCCAGATGTCTACAGCCATCAGTGCCAGTGTAATCGCGATCGCCCCCAAAACGTAAGTTTTGCCCACATCTTGCACTATGTGCCTCAGATACGCAAAAACAGGGCGCGTACTGGACAAAAAAGTAGCGCCTAGGAGAAAGCCCGTACCCCACAGCAGCCAGCGCGATCGAGGTTTGCGGAACAGCCAAAAACTCAGGCCCAGCGGCACTAAACCCAAAAACAAATTCCAAGACATCCAGCGGACATTGTGTCCCATTGCTTGCAGGGCTTCCAGGATTAATCCCATCATGTCAATTTTTATACAATTAAAGGTTTGATGCAGCACCGCTTCGTTAGCAGCTTCCGTCTATTTTAGTCTTTAAATTGTAGGGTGAGTCAGCTTATGGCCCCTGGCTGCGCGCCTGAAAATCAGGCTCTGCTGACGAATCCTACCACTGCGGAGTCAATCTCAAATCTAAAATCTAAAATCGACTGACGCACCCTACCACTGCGGAGTCAATCTCAAATCTAAAATCTAAAATCTAAAATCTAAAATCGACTGACGCCCTACTATTTATACACTTTGTCGATCGGAATCTCAATCTGAAAAGTTGTTCCGCATCCTATGGAAGAAATGCACTCAATCTTACCCTTGTGCTTTTCCACCACAATCGAGTGCGCGATAGACATTCCCAACCCCGTACCTTTCCCCACAGCTTTCGTAGTAAAAAACGGGTTAAAAATGCGATCGACTATCCCATCGGGAATACCCGTACCGTTGTCCGAAATTTCTACCCTCACAGTGTTCTGGGGGGTTACACCAGTGGAAATAGTAATGCGGCCACTCTTTGTCTCTGATTGTGGAACCGATAACTGGTGATATCGCTCTTCAATAGCATCAATTGCATTAGCAATAATATTCATAAACACCTGATTCAGTTGGCTGGCATAGCACTCCACCAGCGGCAGTTTCCCGAACTCCTTAATTACTTCAATTTCCGGGCGGCTGTCCCGACTCTTCAAGCGGTGCTGCAAAATTAACAAAGTGCTCTCAATTCCCTCGTGAATATCCACCGGCTTCATTGCCGATTCGTCCAGTCGCGAAAAATTTCTGAGGGACAATACAATTTGCCGGATGCGCTCGCTTCCTACCTGCATCGAACCCATAACTTTTCTTAAATCCTCAGCCATGAAATCCAAATCAATCTCTTCAATGCGATCGACAATTTTTGAATTAGGAGCGGGATACTCCTGTTCGTAAAGAGTAACAAGATCCAGCAACTGTGTAGTATACTGGTTGAGATAATCAATGTTAGCGTGAATGAAATTAACGGGATTATTAATTTCGTGAGCGATCCCAGCCACTAATTGCCCCAAAGAAGACATTTTTTCTGTTTGAATGAGTTGAGTTTGAGTAGAGCGCAATGACCGCAGCGCTGACTCTAAATCTCTGGCTTTTTCTCTTTCTCGTTCCTCGCTTTGCCGCAGTGCTTCCTCTGCTTGCTTGCGAGTCGTAATATCCTGGGAAACTCCAATTATTACCTTAGCCTGACCCTCCGCATTCCTACTAAAAATAGTATCCCGGCTTTGCAGCCACAACAATTGACCGTATGCTCCCTGTACCCGGTACTCAATTTCCCTAGTTTCGCCATCTTCAACTTCTGCAAAGCTCGCGTGATGTTCCACAATTTTAGGCAAATCTTCGGGGTAGATCAACTGAGGCATGAGTGACGAATCCATCGCTGTAATGTCGTCAAGGGTATATCCCAAAAGCCCGAACAGTGAAGTATTCGTGTAGATATTTCGCTGTTCTTCCAAGTCGTATAGATACAAAATACCGGGAGTAGCCTCGGCTACTTTTTGAATAAACTGCTGGCTTTCTTGCAATTCTAATTCAGCTTGTTTGCGATCGGTAACATCAACGGTGATGCCGTCCCAAAGAATATCGCCGTTTTCCTTAGCTTCAGGACGCGAATTTGTCTGAAACCAGCGAATTTTGCCTGAAGGTAGTACCAGCCGTCCTTCCCACTGCCAAGGTTGCAGATTTTGGGCAGAAATAGCAATAGATTCGTCGTAATTGTCGCGATCGTCGGGATGAACCAAATCTGTTAGCACAGCCGCATTTTTAATAATATATTCTGGTTCTAACTCAAAAAGTTCTCGGCAACCAGCACTTATGTAAGGAAAACAGGAAGAGCCATCTGCACGCAACAAAAATTGATAAATGATTCCCGGCAAATTAGCAGACAGCTTTTGGAATTTTGCCTCGCTTTCCCGCAGTGCTTCCTCTGCTTGTTTGCGTTCCGTAATGTCAGTAATTGAACCTACCATGCGGACTGCTTTTCCAGATGCGTCCCACAAAGCTTGTCCCCGACTCAATATCCATTTGTAAGCGCGGTTATAGCACCACAAGCGGTATTCGGTGATGTAATGAGGCGTTTTTCTCTCCAAGTGTTCTTGAAGAAGTTGCTGAGAACTCACTAAATCATCGGGATGTAAATTCGTATTCCATGTATTATTGTAATCGCTAATGTCACTATCTTCGTAACCAGTGATTTCCTTAAAGCGATCGGAAACAAAAAGTTCACCGGTTTGCAAGTTCCAGTCCCAAATGCCGTCATTGTTGCCTTTGAGTGCTAACTGCCAGCGTTCTTCAGTTTGCATCAATTGAGCAGTTCTCTGTTTCACTCTATTTTCGAGTTCTTGATTGAGCTGTTTGAGACTTTCTTCTGCCTGGTTGCGTTCGATCGCAATTCCTGCTAAATTAATCGACGCTTCTATCAATTGCAGATCAAAGTTTTTGGGGTAGCGCGGTTGGGAATAATACATTCCAAAAGTCCCCAAAACTTGACCCTGAGATGAGAAAATAGGAGTAGACAAGCAAGCTCTCAGTCCAAAACTCAAGGCTAAATCTCGATAATTTTCCCACAAAGGATCCCTGGCAATATCTGTAACGATTACCTGTTGGCGGCTAAAGGTAGCAGAGCCGCAGGAACCGACATCCGGCCCGATGGCTATGCCATGAATAGCAGCATTGTAACTGTCGGGCAAACTGGGCGCGGCTCCGTGCAGCAAATGTTTTCCGTCTGGAGCTAGAAGCAATATCGAACCGATGACATCTCTAGATTGCTGCTCGATAATTTTAACTAAAGTATTTAAAGTATCGCCCAGAGAAGCACCCTTAGCAATCATTTCTAAAATTTGTTTTTGACCCGTTAACCAATTTTCAGCTTGCTTGCGCTCCGTAATGTTGCGGGCTACCCACAGAGCCGTGTTTTCTTTCATTGGCGAAATGGTAGCGGCAAACCACGTTTGTACGCTGGCAAGTTCCAGGTTATATTCAAAAGTACAGGTTTGATTTCTAGCAAGGGCGGTGCGAATTTTATCGTGAAAAATATCTGCCATTTCTGGCTCGAATAATTCGCTGATTTTTTGCCCGGAAAATTCCGCCGGTGGCTTGTACAATAATTCTGGATTTGTCGGGGCAATTTTCAGCAAGCGTCCCTCAATATCAATCTCGAAAATTACATCGTTCATGGCAGCGAACAAAGCTCGAAGTTCCGCTTCAGAACCTTGCAGGGCGATTTCAGCTTGTTTGCGATCGCTAATATCCGTCCCGATACAAAGCAGCCCTGCCACATTTCCCTTCGCATCTAGTAAAGGTTTATTTGTCCACGCTATCCACACCCTTTCTCCATTTCTGCGGATGTTTTCATTTTCGTTTTGGAAGTATTTTTGCGGCTGTGCCAAACAGTCTCGAATCTTTGTCGCGAGGTCACTTTCAAATAACTCTGTTTTCGGTATAATTGTGCCGATCGCACTTTTGCCGATGATTTCTGCTTCTGAATACCCGAAAAAAGTTTCAGCAAACTCGTTAAAAAAAGTAATATTACCTTCACTGTCTAACTGCACAATCATGCTGTTAGCATTCTCAACTAATTGCCGGTACTTAACTTCGCTCTCCCGCAGTTTCGCACGGCCGTACACCCCGCTAAAAACTGCCACCCCAGTCAAAAGTGCCAGCAAGTCGCCTCCAAAGATCACCCACCCCCGAAACGGCGAATTCGCAGGCCATCCTCCCGCCGGAATTGCTGCCAACTGCCAGGAACCGTTGGGCAAAGTCACTTCCAGCAGCACGGGATTCTGCTCAAAAATTGACCCGTCACCGAAAAACACAGGGCCGGAGGCTCCCGAACCGTCTTTGCCCCGCAGAGCGTATTGCAGCTTCGCTGAGGAGTCGTTGAGTCCTGCTTCCTCAATGAGGGTATTTTTGTCGATGATCAGGCCTGTCAAGCCCCAGTAAACTCCTGTTTCTGCCTCGACACCGGAGGGTGTGAGAAAAATCGGCGATCGGCTGATGAAAGTCTCGTCCCCCTCCAATAATTTCACGGGCCCGGCTAGCAAAGTTTTTCTGGTTCGGATGACCTCTTTGACCATTTCCCGCTGTTCGGGTAGCGCCGTCAAGTCAACTCCGATCGCCGCTTCATTTCCCTCCCGCGGATAAATGTAAGCGACCGTCGTGCCTTTAACTAAAGTTATGGCGCGAATGCCCGGTTGCTGTGCCACCAGAATTCTCGCCGTCGCTGTAAACTCGGCTTCGGTGATGTTTGGGTTGTTGGAAAGGTAAGCCCCCACACCCCGCATCAAATACAGGCGGGAATTCAAAGAGCCTTCCAGCTTAGAACGGACTGTGCTGAGGCGATCGAGGGTGCTAGCGCGGTTGTAGTGAAAAAACCGCCGCTGTTCCGATCGATCTAAAATGCCAACTCCGACCAAAATTGCTATTGATGCCGAAATAGCTGCTAAATACGGTGAAATTTGGAATTTTTTAACCTTAAAGTATTCCATCTGCCGGGGGTTAAGGTATTTTTTTACGTCTTTAGATAGATTTAGTTTAGTTTGATTTCTCTAGGCAAATCCAAAATTTTCGGCATACCGGGCTTTTCGCAAGCGGGCGCGAGTTTGTTGTGTTCGAGGACGCCCGTCGAACGCGGGCCGCCAAGCCTCTCATCATCAATTCTATGGAAAAAGTTTTAAATCTCAAATCGACTGACCGAAAGTAATGTGGTCATAAGCCCCCGGATTCATTCTTTCGCAGACTCAGGACGGATCAATCTAAAATCTAAAATCTAAAATCTAAAATTGGTTGACTCGCCCTCGATGGGGTAGGACGCGCCATGCTCCCGCACCACACCGGTGGGGGAACGCGCACCCGAAAGACGGGAGTTATTAGCTAAAATAGGTTTAGCAATAATTTTTTTCAGCGCTACGGCTAATCATTCATAGGGGCAATTTGATGCAAGAACAGTTGATGGAAGCGATCGCACCTTACCGCAATCGCGTAGATTATCTAGAAGTTCGCCTCGAACAAAGCGAGTCAACTGCGATTAGTTTTCGCGGCCCTCAGTTAGATGCTGTCAACCGCAGTTTTAGTCTCGCCGGCGGCATCCGCGCCTGTCACAAAGGTGGCTGGAGTTTTGTAACTTTTAACGGTTTAGATGAATTAAAAGACCGCATTGAAGAAGCTGTAGTGCAATCTCGTTTGGTTGGTAGTGAAAAAACTCTACTAGCAGATGTCACCCCGATTCAAGATTATGTAGCGGTGGAATTGGGCCGCGATCCGCGCTCTATTACTCTAGCCGAAAAGCGGAAATTGCTCGAATCTTACAATCAGTTGCTGTTAGATCATGACCCGCGAATTCAGACGACAATGGCAGGTTACAGCGACAGATTTGGGATTACTTATTTTGTGAATTCTCAAGGGACTTGCATCGCTCAAGAGCGCTTGGACGTGACCGGACGTTTCGGAGCGATCGCCCGCGGCGAGGGCGGTGTCGTCCGCCAAGGGTTTGAGTCGATTCACTCGCGATCGGATTACGATGTCTTGACAAATATTGAAGATCGTGTTAAGAGTGCTGCCGTTCGAGCTGTAGGCCAATTAGAGGCAAAATCGGTGAAAGGTGGTCAGTATCCGGTGATTTTAGACCCTTATTTGTCGGGGGTTTTTATTCACGAAGCTTTCGGGCATTTGTCGGAAGCAGACGGCATTTACGAAAACCCGAAAATGCAGGAATTGTTGACTTTGGGCAAGCCTGTGGCGATCGAACAATTGAATGTAATTGACGACGCAACTGTGCCGGGATTACCCGGAACTTTGAAATACGACGACGAAGGCGTGCCCGCTCAGTGCAAGCATTTAATTAAAAATGGAGTTTTAGCCGCTCGGATGCACAATCGCGAGACTGCGGGCAAAATGGGCGAAAGTCCGACGGGAAATGCCAGGGCTCTGAGTGCTACTTTTATGCCTTTGGTGCGGATGACTAATACTGCGATCGAGTCTGGCGAACATTCCTTTGACGAAATGGTTGCCGACATTGACGAAGGAGTTTATGCAGTGCGGATGTTGGGAGGACAAACCAACGGCGAAATGTTTACCTTTGCGGCGGCTCAAGGGTTTATGATTCGCGACGGCAAATTAGCCGAACCCGTGAGCGATGTCACTTTAAGCGGCAATGTATTTCAGACTTTAAAGGATATTGAGTCGATAGGAAATGACTCGGTTTATGCCTACGGCGGTTGCGGTAAAGGCGGCCAGAGTGGCTTGCCGGTAAGTGTCGGCGGCCCCCATTTGCGGATTAAAAATGTCGTCGTCGGAGGAAGATAATCATTAGTAATTAGTCATTAATTATTAGTTCAAAACTTACGCAATTGGCACATGGTGAAGGCGTGTTCGCGCCCTCACGCCTCACCTTAACCAGTGCGGGACACGGACAAGTTGACAAACCACTTAAATCTGGTATTTACTTTCACTCCCGCTGAGTGCGATGTCGCAGGCTACCGCTACCAAAGGTGTAAATTTCCGCACATCAATTCGCACAACCAGGGGGAACGCATCTTATTGAACACTGTTCATCAGTGGTGAGTATATTTTGAGATAAATTCACCCTTCTTAGAAGC
>NZ_JAUBOR010000074.1:0-18009 GCF_036700305.1 Microcoleus sp. Z1_A1 | reverse complement strand
ACTGCCGCAAGGATAGATAGTTTTAAGGTATGTCGCAGAACCAAGAATCCCCTCGCCTTCAGGCAGGGGAGTGTCAACTAGCTAAAATGGTGCATGAGGCTGGCGGTGCGTTACACGGCGTTAACGCACCCTACGAATTAATCCAATTAGCTTTGGGCTACAGGTTCCTTAGCCAAAAACTTCTCTAATTCTGTCAAAGCATCCGCATCAACCTTAGTCTGCATCGGACAGAACTTAGGCCCGCACATCGAACAGAATTCAGCAGTTTTGTAGATATCAGCCGGCAAAGTTTCGTCGTGATATTCCTTTGCCCGTTCTGGATCTAATGACAGCTCAAATTGACGGTTCCAATCGAAATTGTAACGCGCTTTCGAGAGTTCATCATCGCGATCGCGCGCACCCGGACGGCCCCGTGCAATATCTGCAGCGTGAGCCGCGATTTTGTAAGCAATCAGCCCGTTTCGGACATCCTCAGCATTCGGCAATCCTAAGTGTTCCTTCGGCGTCACGTAACACAGCATTGCAGTACCGTACCAACCAGCCATCGCCGCCCCAATTGCTGAGGTAATGTGGTCGTATCCAGGCGCAATATCTGTTACCAACGGCCCCAAAACATAGAATGGTGCTTCGGAACATTCCTCCATTTGTTTCTTGACATTAAACTCAATTTGATCCATCGGAACGTGGCCCGGGCCTTCCACCATTACCTGCACGTCATGTTCCCAAGCTTTGCGAGTTAATTGTCCCAAAGTTTTGAGTTCAGCTAATTGAGCTTCATCCGACGCATCGTGAGTGCAACCTGGGCGCAGAGAATCTCCCAAACTAAACGAAACATCGTATTTTTTGAAGATTTCAATGATGTCGTTAAAGTGAGTGTAGAGGGGATTTTGTTTGTGGTGATGCAGCATCCACCGCGCCAAAATGCCGCCGCCACGAGAGACAATCCCAGTCAACCGATTTTTTACCAAGGGCAAATGCTCAATCAAAATTCCGGCGTGAATTGTTTGGTAATCAACACCTTGTTGAGCGTGTTTGTCAATGATGTGAAGAAAGTCATTTGGCGTCAGACTTTCCATATTACCATGAACGCTTTCTAGTGCTTGGTAAATTGGTACAGTACCGATCGGCACTGGTGAAGCTTTGATAATCGTGGTGCGAATTTCATCCAAATTCCCGCCGCCGGTGGACAAGTCCATCACGGTATCAGCGCCGTATTTCACTGCTAATTTAAGCTTGTCAACTTCTTCTTCCATATTGGAAGAGTTGGGAGATGCACCGATATTAGCATTGACTTTGCACTTGGAGGCAATGCCGATCGCCATCGGTTCCAAATTCGGGTGATTGATATTAGCGGGAATAATCATCCGTCCCCGCGCTACTTCCGCGCGGATCAGTTCTGGCGGGAGATTCTCTCGCTTAGCCACAAAGTGCATTTCCTCAGTAATTACACCTTGGCGGGCGTAGTGCATTTGAGATACATTGGTGTGCCCCTGACGCTTAGCGATCCATTCGGTACGCATATTTAATTTCCTTGATAAACAGCTTCCCTCCGCTGGTATTACCCAGACTCAGGTTCTAAGGGTGTTTTCTCAGCCCTGATATTCGGGCACCCCTAGCTAAGCTGTTGATTGTATCACCGATTTCTGTGCGCCACGGCAGCAACTAAGGAAATCTTAATATTGAGAGATAGATGAGGGGAGCGATCGGTCTATAATATCTAATAACTCAGGCAGAAAGGAAGCTACAAGATGAATACATTTGAGTCAAACAGTGAGCCATCTTCCCCCAACGATCTAGGGGATGAGGAACAGGAAAACGATATTCAGGATAGCGGGGAAGATGATAGCGCGGAAGATGAGGAGGACATTATTCCCTCCAGATTCTCCCTAGCAGTTGATCGAAGAGATTTTGATGTAGAGGGTCTAGTTAGACGCCTGGAAAGCGAAGACGTATTTATTCCAGACTTCCAGCGTGCTTATGTCTGGAAACCAAAACAAGCATCGCGTTTTATAGAATCACTCTTGCTTGGTCTTCCAGTTCCCGGCATCTTTCTAGCAAGAGAGCGAGATACAAAAAAACTGCTGGTGATTGATGGTCAGCAAAGATTACGTAGCCTTTTATATTTCTACAAAGGCAAGTTTCCTAACAGTCGGCAGTCGTTTGCTCTGAAAGGGGTTCATACAGAATTTGAGAGAGAGACATATAAATCACTGAAAGACCCATACAGACGCCAATTAGATGACTCGCTTGTATCCGCTACAATTGTCGAGCCACTTTCTCAAGGCGAGGACAGTAGTATTTATTATATCTTTGAAAGGCTAAATACCGGAGGTACTATCCTTAAACCGCAGGAAATTCGTGCTTGCATCTATCACGGCGAACTCAATAATTTGCTAGGGCAACTCAATCAAAACCCAGCGTGGCGTGACATATTTGGTCTCCCAGATAAAAACGGGAAAGATCGAGAACTTATTTTGCGATTCCTGGCTTTTTACTTCGAGGGCAACGATTATAAGCCTTCTCTAAAAGAATTTCTAAATCAATACATGAGGCAAAATAGACACCTTGCCCGCCAATCGGAAGAACAAATAATAAACGCATTTATCCCAACGATTGAAGCGATCCATAAAGGTCTTGGTAACAAAGCTTTTAAACCTCAAAAAATATTGATACCTACTTACTTTGAAGCTGTAATGGTCGTTATTGCCCGCAGGTTAGAACAAGGCAAAATTAATAATCTTGAACAACTGGGAGAACGCTATAAATCACTTATAGAAGATGAGAATTTCAGTGGAGTCGCTCAAAAAATACGTAATCTTACTAGCGCCGATAATGTTAGGGATAGGTTAAAATTTGCGTCCAATTATTTAGGAGATTTGGAATAGTAAGTGTTGCAGAAAAGTAGCGTTAATTATGATTATAGATTCCTGTGTTTCAGCTCTAACCTCTCGCTATAAATGAGCCACAAATTCTCTATAAGTGCAAGACAGCAGTTGATTGCCCACCTAATAGAACTTGCGCTGATTTGGGCTGTTAAATATATTGTAAGGCAAGATAGCAGTATGTTTGCGAGTGGCGCGATCGCCCTAACCCAATATAAAATCAACGCTCACTTCTAAATCGGGAAAAGCCAGCGGCGCAACTTGTTGACCGCGCCAAAACTTGAGCATTAAACTATAACCGTTCGGGCCGGGCTGACGGTAAACTTCCAAACAATTTTCAACTAAATCTACTAGCCAAACTTCTTGAATGAGCGATCGCGCGTAAATCGATACTTTCACATCTCTGTCATAATCAACCGTACTATCTGAAACCTCAACTAACAGCAAAACTTCAGACGGTACTGGATGGGCTGTGGCGTAGTAATCAGCGCGAGGTTGCAACAATACAACATCCGGTTGAGGTTCAGTGCGCTCAGTCAACTGGATAGGGTCTTGGACACCCAGAGTGGCCCGATCTTCTGGAATGAGGCTGAAGCGCCTGGTGAGACGCTTAACACAACTTGCATGACGAGTACCAATTGCAGCCATTTTAACAATCTCTCCTTCAATCAATTCCACCCGATCGCCCTCCGAGAGAATACCAGCCTCAGTCATCAAATGATATTCTTTTACTGTAAATAACCGTTTTTGAAGCTGAACAGACATATAACTATTCTCCTTGTTTGCAGCTTACCTAAATTTACCATAAAAAAAAACCGCCCCAAACGCAGCGGAAAAAAAACGAAAAATTTAGATGACAATCCTTAGACAAAAAGCATTTAAATGCCCGCTATCAAGTCTCGTTAAATACTCGTCAACAACGGGAGGGATGCACCTATAAATTTTGAACAACCGGATTGGGACTGAATTTAATAGTCGTGGACGCATAAATACCAAAGAAACCGGGTTTTTACCAGTTTTAAAGGTCGGGATGCAGTATTTTCGCAAAAAACCCGGTTTCTGACCACCCGTGCATCCAGGACTATTTAAGTCTCTTTTTCACCCGATTCATTTCCGTGTGTATCCTGTTTTAATTCCGATACAATTGCGCCTCGATCGCGCCAAGCTTCCGCATTGTCAGGTTTGATGGCAATAGCTCGATCGTAAGCTGCCATTGCTTCCTCATAGCGCTTTAATGCTGACAAAGCTGTGCCCAAGTGATGCCAAGCATCGTAGGAGTCTGGCTTAATAGCAATCGCTTTCTCATAAGCTGCGATCGCTTCTTCAGGGCGCTGCAATTTTGCCAAAGATTCGCCTTTGCCAAACCAAGCTTCGTAGCACTCGGAATTAAGGGTAATTGCTGATTCGTAAGAGGCAATTGCTGCTTCGTGCTGCGACAGTTTCTCGAAAGCTACGCCTCGGTTGTGCCACACTTCAAAATCCTGCGGTTTAAGGGCGATTGCTTTGTCGTAGGATTCGATCGATTCTTGATATCGTTGCAATTTTCCGAGCACAGCCGCTCTATTGTACCAAACTTCGTATTTGTCTGGCCGGATGCCGATCGCCCGATCGTAAGAATCAATAGCATCGCTGTAGCGGAGTAGTCTCCACAGCATATTGCCTCGATTGTACCAAGTTTCGTATCTGTTGGGATTGAGTTCAAGAGCGCGATCGTAAGAATCAACTGCGGCTGCGTACTGCTGTACTTTGGCCAGCATCGCGCCTCGGTTGTGCCAAATTTCGCTGTCGGTTGCTTTGATAGCCAGGGCGCGATCGTAACTGGCGATCGCTTCTTCGTAATGCTGCAATTGACCCAACAAAGCCCCTATGCTGTGCCAACAAGCGTATTTTCTGGATTCGCTCAAACTTGCTCGCTCGTAACAGGCGATCGCCTCTTCGTACTTCTGCAATTTTGCTAGCAAATGCGCTTTATTATACCATGCTTCGTAGTTATCCGGTTTAATAGATATTGATTGGTCGTAACAGGCGAGTGCTTCTTCCGGGCGCTGCAATTTTATTAACACATTTCCGCGCCAATACCAAGCCTCATGCAAAAAATTATTCGCTAAAACAGCTTTTTCCAAACAGACTAATGCTTCATCATAATTGCCTTGAAAATAAAGCCCTTCGGCTTGCTTGATATAATCGTCAGCAATCAAATTTTCATTGCTAGCCGGCGCTGTTTGCGAATTTTGGGAATTGTTTAAAGCCGGTTGATGTGCGACTTTGAGAGCTTCTTTGGCAACAACTGCGGGAACTTGGGCAATTTCTTGAACAATTTGAGATTTTTTATCGTCAACTTCTCTCAGCAAAACTTGCAGGTGCATAATAAATTGAGATTTGAGAGTCTCAATTTGCTCCACGGAAGATTTGGAAAGTTCAGTTTCTCTAGTTAAAAAATCAAGGGATTGTTTAGCTGCACCCATTTGCGCGGCTAATTCATCCCTCAACTTTTGATTCAATTGGCTAGAATTTATGAGTTCTGATTCCAATACACCAATACCCTGCAATCGTTTATTGGCATCAGCCACCAACTGTTTGATTATCAGCCGTCGCATCATCCAAAAAAATGCAATTGTCACCGGTGGAAATACAGTACCAAGAATTAGTAAAATATTGAGCAGAGTTATGGTAGTATTAAAACCATATCCAGATTCAGATTCAGAACTACCACTAGACGGGGAGATAAAAGCGAAAACCTCGCGAACTTGAGGATTGCTTTCAGCCCCGGTTTCGATTAATTTAGCTAGCCAGGTTTCTTGTAAAGATTTTGTTAGTTCATCGCCGGATGCAGCCGGAGGATTCGCCTTGGTTTTTGCACTAGCAGATACATCCGGTTGAGCGGCAGCTACGAGCAAACCTGTCGGCGATTTTACAGCAATTCGCGGGGAAAATTGTTCGTGAGCGATCGTCTCAGGCTCGCTAATTGACTCAGCCCGACGGGATACAGTAATATTTGGGGAAAATTGTTCGTGGGCGATCGTCTCGGGCTCGCTAATTGACTCAGCCGGACGCGATTCAGTATTATTTACCGCATCAACAAAGTTGCTAGCCTGCGGTGTCTCAGGAGAAATAGGATGTGCAGCAGGATTGGCGCTAGTATTAGCAGTTAAATTGTGGGATGCGAGGGCAGCCAGAGTCAAGAGAGCTAGATTAGAGACGCGCATAAACGTCAACTCATTTACATTTAGGAGAAATTGGTGCTGGGTTGTCAGCGATCGGGCGATCGACCTCATACTCTCAGCAGTTAGAATAGCTGACTAGAGGAATGCTGACTTACTATCTCCAAAATACGCGCGCAGCCTGACTTTTCAGGAAAAGTGCCAATAATTCTGGCTGTGGAACTTTTGTCCAAAAATATATTCTCGCGCCTAATCCGGTTGAAAAACTCTCGGAATCATCATTAGGCTGGTAGGGCGGGCTTCACCAATCTGCACAATTAGCCAAAGATCCGGGTGAACCCGCCCCAAACGATGCGATTTTTAAATCTAAACCTTAGCTAAAATCGCTTCCGGCTGCTGACTTTGTGCCGCCACTTCCTCTAAATCAGCACCGTAAATTTCACAGCTATTATTCGGACTTTCAATCAGTTTAATCTTGTGCAACTCGGCGCCCAATTCCCGAACGGGCGATCGCAATAATTGCCCGATCCGAACAGCTATATTCTCCGCAGTAGGCACAACCTTCTCAAAATAAGCAATATCCTTATTTAAAAAAGTGTGATCGAACGGTTCAACAACATAATCATCAACGGCTTTTTGCAAAGCTCCCAAATCAGCAATCATGCCAGTCCGCGCATCCATTTCCCCTTTAACAGTCACCTCTAAATGATAATTGTGACCGTGACCGTTGGGACGAGCACATTTGCCGTAAATTTCCGAGTTTTCTTCAAAGCTCAAATCGGGACGAGCCAACCGATGGGCCGCGCTAAAATGAGTGGACAAAGTTAGATAAGCTTCCATTCCGTTTCCTAAATATTCAGCCCAAAGTTCGGGATGTTCAAACAATTGAATTTTGGTCACAGGCAAATGAGGGGCTAGGCGCAGCCAAATTTGCCGTGCTATGTTTTCGGTAGTTGGCAGAGTCTGCTCAAATTCCGGCCACGCTTCGTTGAGAAAGGAAAAATCGAGATCCTTGATAACTTCCCGCTTGATGACGTGCTTGACATCAGACAGGTTGAGCACCATGCCGTACTCGTCGAGTTCGCCTATCATGGAAACGTAAAGAACGTAATTGTGTCCGTGTCCCGGTGCGCGGGCAGTTGGGCCAAACCGCTCAAAGTTCTCGGCTTCGCTTAACTCCGGCAGCCAGTACCGGTGACTCGCCGAAAACTGTGCCCGACGATTGATGATGCACTGCATAAAAGTCAAGTAGGGTAAGCTTGTTAAGTTCTGTAAAGGACTCGCTTCTTAAGGATAAACTAATTTTTGCTGGAATTTTTCGATTATTAGAGGGTGCTGTAAATGAATTTCTACCAATTTTCCCAATATTGGCAACAAGTCGGCGATCGATCGAGCCACAGATCCCATTTTACGCCACAACACAGATATCCGGCCGAAAATACCGCTACAAAACAGTTTCTCGCCATCTGTTACTAACCCATCAGTTACGAGTCTTTGAGAAAGTACGCGCGTGCGTATCTATCCCCTTGGCGAAGCGTTCCCGAAGGGTAGGGAATAGACCTTTTTTGCCACACAGGACACTCCACAGTTCGAGTTTTTCCCCTAAGCTCTGCAATAGTTAGCAGTTTGCGGTTCAGTTGCGCTAAAAACTAATCACCATTTACCCATTACCAAATATTAATGAATTCGATTACTGCACGAGCCGATCGCTTTTTTGAACATTTCTGGGGTGCGATGACAACCCCGCTATTCTATATCGGGGACACTCATCTGTCCATCAGTGCGATCGTCAAACTCATAATCTTAGCTATATTTGCCTTGATTATAGCTAAGATTATCAGTGAAGGAATCAAGCGCAGTTTGCTAGTTCGGATGGGATTGGATCGTGGCAGTCGAGAAGCAATTTCCACCATCATTAGCTATATTTTAGCAACTCTTGGCTGTATATTTGTCCTGCAAAGTGCCGGCCTCAACCTCACGTCTCTCACCGTTTTAGCTGGGGTTGTCGGCATTGGTTTCGGCTTCGGCTTGCAAAATCTAGCCAGCAACTTTATCAGCGGTCTCACCCTGCTATTTGAACACCAAATTAGAGTCGGAGACTTTATTGAAATAGACAATTTATTAGGAACAGTCGAAACAATTTCGATCCGTTCCACAATTATTAAAACAATTGACGGACTATTTGTGATCGTACCAAATATTAAGTTTGTCGAAACTAACATTATTAACTGGAGTTACAGAGACCCCAGATGTCGCCTCCACATCCCCGTCGGTGTTGCTTACGGATCTGACCCAGTAATAGTTACGGAAGCACTATTAATTGCGGCGCGGATGGAATCGAATGTCTTGTCCCATCCTTCTCCTAAAGTATGGTTTCGCGGTTTTGGAGATAACGCTTTAAATTTTGAACTTTTAGTTTGGATTGACCAGCCACAGGAAAGCGATGCTATTAAAAGTGCAGTAAATTTTTTAATAGATTACGAGTTTCGCCACCGAAATATCGAAATCCCTTTTCCACAGCGGGATTTGTGGCTGCGAAATCCGCAAGAGTTAACTCATTTTTTTCACAATAACAAAGACGAGAATTCCAACGGCAAAGTTTTTCCGCAGAATACCAAACATTCAGCAGATTTAAAATCTAATTCCACCCTTTCTGAACCTAAAAATCCCGTACCTAAATCCCCTAATAATTGGACGCTGCGAGATTTGTTGCGGCGAGTAACTTATTTTGAACAGTGTACGGATTTAGAACTGCGGCAGTTAATTGAATATGGCTACCGACAACTGTTTCCAGCGGGACAGGTGGTATGTAAAGAAAATGACCCAGGCGATTCTTTTTATATTATTCTTTCGGGTACTGTAGAAGTTCTTTCTCAAAAAGCCGATCAGTATATTGCTACGCTTCATGAGGGCGAGTTTTTTGGGGAAATATCTTTGCTGTTGGGTACTCCGAGAACGGCGACTGTTAAAACTAGCGAAGATGCAATTTTGTTTGTGGTGGAACGTCACGATTTGCAAAAACTTTTAAGAGAACAACCCAATTTAGCCGATCAGATTGCTCAAAAATTGTCGGAACGCCAGCAAGCTTTGAGAGACTTGGGATTGTTGGATGGCGACTCTCTGGGACAAACTCCTTTTATTAAAATTCGCAAGCGCATTCAAGTTCTTTTTGGAATTTGAAAGAGGGAAGTTCGGCAACGAGCAATGTACGGGATGTAAAGGATAGAAGGAAGAAGGAAGAGGGAAGTTCGGCAACGGATTTTGTAACGGATGTAACGGATGTAAAGGATAGAAGGAAGAAGGAAGAGGGAAGAGGGAACAATCTGCTTTTATTAAACTTTAATTTTTAATTCCTCCTGCGCTTCCCGCCGCAGTCTAGCGGCAATTCTAAACAGTTCTTGACCGGTGTGCAAGTGGCGATCGTCATAATTGAGGGTAAATAAATACAATTCTTCTATGCCGTCTCCGACTTGATTGATAGAGTAGTAGAGATGAGCGGCAACTCCGGCTACATTAGATGGATTAGGCATTGATGTAAGAAAGTTATGAGCTTTTTTGAGGAACTCGCGGCTGGTTTCGATATAAAGTTGAAACTTTTCTATCAGTTCGTCATCAAATGGATCTGCGGACAATTCGTCTATTTCTTTTTTAAGCGGCTTCAAGATACTGTTGAGCATTCTATTGACGGGTTTGTATACTTTAATCAGCCACTGTTCCATTAGTTCATCCGCGTCCCTTGCTGTTTGTGTTTGCTGGCGGCTGACGTTTGGTGCGGCTGGTGATTGCTGTTCGGTTTGCTCGGAAAATTGGCGATCGTAAGATTGTCTGTGCTGGGGGTCTCCTAATATTTCATAGGCTGCATTGAGGCGGACAATCTCTTCGTGACCCGCTGTGTCGCTGCGACTGTCTGGATGAAATAATTTGACTAAACGGCGGTATGCTTGTTTAATCTCGGCTTGTGTTGCGCTTGGGCTAATCTTTAGGGTTTTGTAGTGATTGATAACGGAAGACACGCTGTTATTTCCTTGAAATCTGGATAATCTGTGAAAAAGTGCTTGACAAAAATATCATTTTTTGCTAAGTTTTTAAGTATTTATCTGATATAAATGTCAAAGATTGTCAGTAAAAAAACTCAGTTTTCAACTTATCATAAATCTATTTTAGAAAAACATTGAGGCTTTGGAAGTGGTAAGCCGATCGACCTTGGGAACTCATATAGCGCTGCTCCCGCCAACAGTTAGCTCCTTCTTTTCTTTTCTCTTCCTTCGCCACAAAAGCGGTCAGCGCCCGCTTCGCTAACACGCCGAAAGCGGTTCAAAAAAAAGCGCCTTCAGAAAATCGGCATCATATCAAATCCGGTAGCATCGTCCTGTATTCATCTCTGTATTCTCTCCCTCTGCGTTCTCTGCGCCCTCTGCGGTTAAATCATTCCGATGCAACCGGAAACGATATCGATCGCGATCGAGAAAGCTACAATCTATCGCCATTCTTTCATCTACTAAAAAGCCAAGCAGAGCGTACAGTCTACGCCCTGCCCTGTGTTTCTGCGACTTGGGCCGGAGGCTAGCCTAGTTGAGGGCCATCGCCAGATTGAGTTCTGGATCTTGGAACAAGGGAGTGCTCAGATAGCGTTCGCCGAAGCTAGGCTGAATCATCACAATCAATTTCCCTGCATTTTCGGGACGCTTGCCGACTTTCACCGCCGCACATAGTGCCGCACCGCTGGAAATACCCGACAAAAGTCCTTCTTCTCTGGCTAAGCGACGGCCGTAGGCGATCGCCTCGTCATCCGTAACAACTATAATTTCGTCGATCGAATCCACATTCAGCACCGGCGGTACAAAACCAGCACCGATACCTTGAATTTTGTGAGGCCCAGGCTTTCCGCCGGAAAGTACCTGACTGTTAGCCGGCTCAACTGCGATCGCCTTAAACTCGGGTTTCCGGGACTTAATCACCTCCGAGATACCCGTAATCGTACCGCCAGTCCCAACCCCAGAAATCAGGAAATCCACTTCGCCGTCTGTATCTTCCCAAATTTCCTCAGCCGTTGTCGAACGGTGAACCTGCGGGTTTGCTGGATTCCGAAACTGCTGCAACATATAGGCATTGGGAGTTTTGTCCACAATCTCTTGAGCGCGGCGGATGCAGCCACTCATGCCCTCAATTCCGGGAGTCAGTTCTAGTTGGGCCCCGTAAGCTCGCAGCATCGATCGGCGTTCCGTGCTCATCGTATCCGGCATGGTCAAAATCAACTGGTAGCCCTTAGCCGCTGCCACCATTGCCAGAGCAATTCCGGTATTGCCAGAAGTCGGTTCCACTAAAACCGTTTTGCCTGGACTAATCAGCCCTTCGGCCTCTGCTTGATTGACCATATTGACACCGATGCGGTCTTTCACCGATGCTGCCGGATTCATGCCTTCGAGTTTTACCACAATCCGAGCCACGCAGCCTTCAGCTTGGGGAATGCGGTTGAGTTGCACCAAGGGCGTCCGCCCTACCAATTCTGTAATGTCGCCAGCAATACGCATAATCTTTGTCAGTTTGTGGTTGAAAGTAAATGTTAATTCCTAGTTGGCAATATTTTAACTAGATGTAATACATGATATCGAGCTGCCGTCTGCCATTGCGCTTTTCGCACAGATCCTGTAGCGTATATTTTTGCAAAACTGAGTTGGCAATCGATCGAGCTTCTTGCCAAACTTCCCAAATCACCGCACTTTCTACAGTTTGAGCAGGCGAGTCTTTTTCAGAGCGATCGAACTCTGAGCCTTCGAGACAGTTGATAATTTCTAGGAGGGTAATTTTCCACGGTTCCCTCGCCAAGATATAACCTCCCTTAGCTCCTCGCTGGCTGCGAATCAGCCCGCAGCGTCTCATGGTAGCCAACAACTGCTCTAAATATCGATCTGGAATATTTTGCTGAGCCGCTATCTGGCGAATTTGCAGAGGCTCGCCTTCTTCGTAGCAATCGGCAAGCTCCAGCAAAGCTAAGATTGCGTATTCGCTTTTACAGGAGAGTTCTACCATAATTGCTTCCAATACCAGAATTATCAACTCCGAAGTCAGATGTTAAAATTCTCCTCAATGTTGAGTTCCCAATTCTAACTCCTAACTTTACCTTTTATTATACCCCGGTTTTCCACTGAACTTAATCGACTTTCATCACTTCATCGTTGGAACGATCGGCAATCTGAACCCAACAAACCCAGTTTCTCGTTTCGACTTCCTCCCCTTCCACCACAGCCTTACCTCAAGAAACCTGGTTGTCTGCCTCTCTGACTGATAATTTTTAATTTTTAATATATTCTTGGCGCCCCCTTCCTCCCGCCAACAAAAAAGCCCTGCGCTAGGCAGGGCTAAACTTGGCCTTTAGAGTGGCCAGCAGAGAGGTTATAACCTCCCTGCCTCCTCTAACCCGCTCTTAGAACGTGAAAGTAGTTCTCAGAGTACCAATGATGATGTCATCATTACGGTCATCTTGATTAGGATTTGTCACCCAAATCACGCCCGGAGTAACAGAAATGTTGTCCGAGAGCTGAAACTTGTAGAACCCTTCAACGTGATAGGAATCATCGTTGCGGAAGCTCCGCAAACTGCTTGCAGCTTCAAGTTTATCCAAGTAAGGCTCACGACCTACCACGAACCCTAGCAAGTTGCCTTCTTTCCCTAAATCAGGCAAAGCCAAGGTGACAGCGTAGTTCCAGATTTTCGCATCGCCGATGCCGAGAATGCGGGCATTGGTTAAACCTGCCCAGCCACCAAGGATAAATCTCGGGCTCAGCCGCAACGAAGCCTGAGCACCGTAGGAGTTGCTGACAACTTTGCGAGCGCGGAAGCCATCAAAGCCTTCGTTCAAACCGTTGAGAGAATTAGCCACGCCGGTACCCGTGAAACCGCCGGGGACGCTGGCCCCGAAACCGTTGTCAAACCCAAAGTTACCTCTGTTAAAGTAACCGTGGTTGTAGTTGAAAGCAACTTGCAAGTTGCGTCCGGGGGTAAAAGTCAACTGACCCATCGCCGTGTAGTCGCCGTTCGTCAAGCCTGCACCCCTAGCCGGACTGGCTGCATTTGACGCCAAATAGCCAAAGGACAAAGAAGTTGGGCCGAACACCCCGCCCAGCAAGCCCCTGCCGCCGAAGGCATAGTCAAAGCCAATACCTGCGCCACCGCCCAAGCGGTAGATGGGGTTGCGCTGTCCAAAGGCACTCAGTGATCCGTTGCCACCGTCAAAGTCTTCAAAGTAAGGGTTGACAGTCGGCATAATGTCGTCCCACACAACATTGTTTGCTGCAAGGGTAACGTTCAGTCGCTGACCGACGGGGAACTTATATAGCAAGGTGTCGAGGGCAACAACGTTGTCGGTTCTGCCGACTACGTTCCAAGTTTGAGTGCCTTCGCTTGTAGCCCCAAGGTTGAAGTTGCCACCGTTGCCGACTTGAAGCCTGGTCAGCAGCAAGTCTCTGCCGGTGAAGCTAGTGTTTAAATTCAGACGCACCCGCTGTTGGAAGACAGCTTCGTTGTTGTCGCTGCCAATTCTTCTTTCGTCTGTGCCAAACAAGCCAACGTTACCACCAAAGTCGTCGCTGAGAGCGAAAATAGCTTCCCCAGTCAGCTTAGTAGTGGTGGAGAATTGGTTGGCTTCGAGTTCGGATGTCCGAGCTTCCAGAGCATCGACGCGACCGCGCAGGGTTGCCAGTTCCGCTGCAAATTCTTCTTGGAGCCGTTGGAGGGCTGCCAAGTCATCTCTCGTAGCGAAGTTGCCCGTGCCGCCTCTAATTAGCTCGCTCACCTTGTCTAAGCAAGCATTTAAACCGGCTGCGAATTCGTAGCGAGTCATTGCCCGGTTGCCGCGGAAAGTTCCGTCGGGATAACCGGCAATACAGCCGTAGCGCTCGACTAGGGATTGCAGTGCTTGGAAGGCCCAGTCTGTGGGCCGCACGTCGGAGAGTTGGGAAACTGAGGTCACTTGACCTTGAGTTTCGCCACCGGCAGCACCTTCGCTGCTGTACTCGTTGAGCTGTTCTAATGTGGCGGCTGGGTTTTGCTCTTGTGGTGCGGCAGTTTGGGCTAAAGATTCAGCCGGTTGTGGCAAACTTTGTTCTGCCGACTCTGCCACTGCCGGGGCTGGAGTTTCTAATTGAACTGCACCGATTTGCTCTGGGAGAGCGGTAGCTGCCGGGGCTGGAATTTCTAGTTGGGCTGCCGGGGCAGAATTTTCTACTGGTTGAGCTACTGTTGGCTCAACTGCGGCTAAAGATTCACTTGTAGGTTGTGATGCCGCTTGGGGCTCTGCCTCAGCAGGGGCTGTGTTTGCTCCGACGATCGCACTTTCAGTTGCAGCCGTGGCCGAATCTTCAATCGCTGCGTGGGTTTCGCTGCCAGCGACTTGGGAAATTTCTTCTACTGGCTCGGAGGCTGCAGTTGTTTCGGAAACAGCAGCTAAAGCATTTAGTTTCGCTTCGGAGGTTTCAGCGGTTTCAGCTTTTGCGACAGCGGGATTGACCGCATCAGCAGCCTGCTGAGCGTCTGCTGCCATCGCGCTCGAAGAAACTACTAGGGTAGCTCCTAAGACTGCTGGGCTGATTAGTAAGTAACTCCACAAAAATTTCGACATATTCACTCTCATCCTCACACCGATTACAGAGAAACTTTTCTAGTCTTCTATGTGGTCAGTCGTTGCTCAACTAGCATACTCTAAAAAGAGACCTAAAATTCACTTTTTCTTTGGATTCTTTTGGGCTGACCGAGTATATAGATGTGACTGACGGCTGCATAAAGCCTGTTTTTAAACCTTTACTCAACGGCGTCAAAACCCTACCCGGCTTGGGCTGTGGATTGATTTGACTGCTGACACTAGACAGCACCCGATTGCCTATTTACTTTTTAGCACAGCACGCCCGACTCGTCTAGGCTGATTCGACTTTAACATCCAAGCTGTGCCCGAGGACGCTAAAGACTTGGCGATGATCGAACAATTCTAACAAATCAGCGTTGATTTTGTTGTGAGCTGCTTCTTGCCGCAAAATTTTCATCGCTGCCTCTGTTCGCAGAGCTCGCTTGTAGGGGCGATCGCCTGCTGTCAGGGCGTCGTAAATATCGGCGATCGTCATCAATTGTGCTTGAATTGGAATTTCTGACTTGTTTAAACCTCGCGGATAGCCTGTGCCGTCGAGTTTTTCGTGATGTCCGTAGGCAATGTCTGGAACATTTTTTAAATCCTTTGTCCAAGGAATTTGTTTGAGAAACTCGTAAGTGTGAGTTACATGAGATTCTATTTCAGATCTTTCTTCCGGCGTCAGGTTGCCCCTCGACACCATCAATTGCAAGATCTCGTCTGAGTTCAGCAGGGGTTTCTTTGCCCCATCTATATCTCTGTAAGTTTGTCGAGAAATCTCTCGCAGTTGAGCTAGGGGTTCTGCTGCCAAAATGTGAGGCTCGTTTGCCTCTAGCAGCACTTCCCAGTATTCTGCTAATCTGGTTTTGGCCTCTGCTAGCTTAGTGTCTAGCTGTTCGATTTGCTGGCATTGAGCGCACTCTGGCTCTTGGCTCGGGTGTTTTCGGTAGGTCGAATGCTCCAGCAAGTATTTATATTTAGACTGGACGCATTCCATTTCCATCGTCCGTTGAGCTAAGCCAAAGCGGTGGCGAATGATTTCTAGCTGTGCGGGGTAGAGCTTTTTCTGTTTGGTCAAAACTGCTTCTGGCACTCCTATTTTGCCAAAATCGTGCAGCAGGGCGGCGTAGCGAAGTTCTTGAATTTGGCGGTTGTTAAAGTAAATAGAGCGCAGTCGTCCGCTGCTGACGGTGTTTACTTCTTCTGACAGGCGTACTGTCAGGGCTGCTACTCGTTCTGAATGGCCGTAGGTACAGGGGTCTCTGGCTTCTATGACTTGCACCGAGGCTTTGACGAAGCCCTCGAACAAGTGTTCTATGCTGTCTTGGAGTTGATTGCGCTCGATCGAGATTGCTGCTTGAGAAGCGAGCGATCGAACTATCCTTTCTTCCCACTCCGAATACTGCTGCGTCGCTTCCCAGGCATTGTCTGCTGTCAGCACCGTATCTGGCTTTGTTTTGCGGTTGATCAGTTGCAGTACACCTATTGTCTCCCCCTGTCGGTTTTGCATCGGCAGTACCATTACCGAGCAAGTGCGGTAATCAATATCCCTGTCAAAACTGCTATCTAGCCGATAGGGTACGCCGGGGGGTAAGTCGTAGGCATCAGATAGGTTCAAACTTTGACCGGTAATTGCCACGTATCCCGCCAAACTTTTGTCTGTCAGTGGCAGGGCAAACTCTTTAAACGACAGGCTCGGTTTAGAAGCATTTTGGGCTACCTTGAACAGCAGCTTAGATGTATCGTCGCTGTGATCTACTAAGTAAACGCTGCCAGCATCGCTGTAGGTAATTTCCCTACTTTTGGATAAAATTAAGTTTAACAAGTCGCCCAAATCTTGGGCGCTCGACAGAGCAGCGCCAATATCTAAAAGCTTTTCTATCAGATCGGTTTTTTCGGCTGCAGCAGACTCGTTCTTGAACTCTGGCTTTTCAAATACGATCATGGTCGGATGATGGGGAATAGCCTGTTATACATTGAACGTTGGGCCTCTCGACTTTTTCACACCCGATTTTAACCCCAAGTCGATTTTTTATTTGCGAGCTTTTCTCTAGCGGGGACTCTTGTTGGGTCAACTGGCACTCTTTTAATCTAGCGCAGAAATCTCTTGGGCTAGCGCAAAGTCTTTCTCAGTTAAGCCTCCGGCATCGTGGGTTGTTAAGTTAACTGTAACTTTGTTGTAGGAGATTTCTATGTCGGGGTGATGTCCTGCGGCTTCTGAGGGGGCGACCAACTTATTTACAAAGGCGATCGCTTCGATAAAATCTTTAAATAAACGGGTAGAGCGCAGTTGTTTACCTTCAATTGTCCAGCCTGACAATTGACTGACGCGATCTTGAATTTCAGTATTATTAATTAGCTCAGCCATATTTTTTTTTCTTTGGGATTAGGAATGGCAGATTAACTGCCAACGTTTAGAAACCCTGACCAAAAACTATCCGCTCTCACCAATAGCGTTTAGTCTCAAGTTTTAATACTTAAGATTTAACACTATTTGAGGTGAGAGCGGTCTAGCGGGTCTTCAGATTAGAACCTGACTGCCGGGAGAATCCCTAGCTCAGCCTGGTTCCCCGTGGAAGTCGTTTCCCGTTGGAGACGACGGCTGACTGCTAGTGAGCGGCCCCGGCGCACAGCCGGTAGTTTCCAATCTGATGACCCATGCGTTTACTACTTTCTATCATGGGCATCACCTCCAGGTTTAGCTAAATGGCTTTATATTGGAACGCACATCACCTAAATACAAGATTTAAGGTGATGATTTGTGCGCTAGCCATTGCCAGCGTTACCAGAAGAACTTGCGTTCTGAGTATCGTTCTAGTATTCACAATTATTAGAATAACACAAGGAATTAGAAGTGGGGGATGCAAATTGAGATTTTTGCAATATCGGGGGAAATTACTGCAGCAGCAAGGTCTTCGATCTCTACAGCAAGCGGGCGATCGTAGTTTTAGCCATTTGCCCATATTTTCTTCAGAATCCGGGCTGTGCGGTTATCAGGTGCATGGCCACTCTGGGGGCTGGGAAAGGCCGATCGATTTCTTACCAGATAGGAGACTTCACCAGATATAGAGACACGAGTTGTTCTAGCAGCAGGCAGAGTTTGTTTTTGTTGTACAAAATCAACTTTTTTTAGGGCGCTAATTCGATCGAATCCTGGAAACAAAAAGCTCCCGCCTGGTGGCGGGAGCTTTTTAAGCATTAAGGGTAAAGCCTAAACTGCTTTATCTTACCCTTTTAAAAAGTTGGAATTTTTGATATTTCGCGCTGATTACAGTGCGTTACCGCGAGGCAGAACTTCTTCAGGGAAGATGAAGTTTTCGTGGGGTTGGTCAGTCGGAGCCATCCAAGC
>NZ_JAUBOR010000073.1:0-18717 GCF_036700305.1 Microcoleus sp. Z1_A1 | reverse complement strand
AAATCTAAAATCTAAAATCTAAAATCTAAAATCTAAAATCTAAAATCTAAAATCTAAAATCTAAAATCTAAAATCTACAATCTAAAATCTAAAATCTAAAATCTAAAATCTAAAATCTAAAATCTAAAATCTACAATCTACAATCTACAATCTACAATCTACAATCTAAAATCTAAAATCTACAATCTACAATCTACAATCTACAATCTACAATCTACAATCTACAATCTAAAACCTAAAATATACAATCTACAATCTAAAACCTAAAACCTAAAATCTACAATCTACAATCTACAATCTAAAACCTAAAATCTGCAATCTAAAACCTAAAACCTAAAATCTAAAATCTAAAATCTAAAATCTAAAATCGATTGACTTTACTTTGATATAGGAATAGAAAAATAAAAAGTCGAGCCTCGATTGGGTTCTGATTCTACCCACAGGCTGCCGCCATGCCGCTCGACAATTCTTTGACAAATCGCTAAACCGATACCAGTTCCCGAATACTGTTTTTGGGTGTGCAAGCGCTGAAAAATCTGAAAAATTCGCGGATGATACTGTGAGGCAATCCCAATACCATTATCCTGCACTGAAAACACCCAGCTATCCCCCTGATGCGAAGCGTCCACCTGCACCACCGGCGCCTCACTGCTGCGGTACTTAATGGCGTTACCAATTAAATTTTGAAACAGTTGCAGCAGTTGAAAAGAGTCAGCTTTTACCCTTGGCAAATTCCCCTTAGTAACTGAAGCTTGATTCTCGCGGATGGCCAAATGCAAATTAGCACAAGCATCCTCAAAAACCTGATTGCAATCTATGAGCTCAAAAGGTTTCTGACTGCGACCTACCCGCGAATACTCCAGCAAGTCATCAATGAGCGCCTGCATCCGATCGCAAGAATGAACAATATTGCGGATAAATTTATTCCCTTGGGCATCAAGTTGGTTGGGAAAGCGTTTTTCTAATAGTTGAGCGTAGCCAGCAATCGTGCTCAAAGGCGCTTGCAAATCATGAGAAGCCACATAAGCAAACTGTTCTAGTTCGGCATTAGAACGAGTTAATTCTTGAGCGTAGCGGGTTTGAGCGTCTAAACTCGCTTGCAGCATTTCTTGTACCAGCTTGCGTTCAGAAATATCCTCGATCGCACAAATCAAATACTGCAGCGTCCCCTTGACATCGCGCATTGCCGACACAGTAACATTTGCCCAGCGCACTGCCTCATCTTTGCATAGCAAACGCTTTTCCACAGAAAAAGTTTGAATCTTCCCAGATAACAGCGAACCCAGGTATTCTCTGTCCGCTTCTCTGTCATCTGGGTGAGTAATTGCCTCCCAATTTTGCTGTAACAATTCAGATTGTGCATAGCGGACAATTTGACAAAAGCCAGGATTTACCCGCATAAATTTACCGCAAAGCGCTGTTTTAGCTATGCCGACCGCAGCTTGCTCGAATATCGCGCGGAAGCGTTCTTCGCTGTCTCGTAGGGCAATTTCTGCTCGTTTACGCTCGGTAATGTTACGAAATGTTACTGCCAGACCATCGTTTAATTTGACCGCCACAATGTGCAGCCAAACAATTGTATCTCCCTCCTGTTCATAATAAAATTCTTGGTCTACAGTTTCTCCTGTTTCTACTACAGAAACATACAAATCAAATAACCTGTTATTGCTAACTTGGGAAACTTTGGCTAACAAATTCTTGCCAACTATCTCATTTAATAGCAGACCATAAAATTTTTCAGCAGCAGGGTTAATCAACAGCCACTGGAAATCTACAATATTTCCCTCACTGTTGCGGACTGCAGAATAAGCCACCACACAGTCTAAGGAACTATTTAATATGCTAGCCAGCAGCGACTGCGACTGTTGCAGTTGATAATTTTGTTCTTTTAATTGCTGTTGCAGCTTTTGCAAGCGGACTTGCTTGTCGATGCGCGCTAAAACTTCTTCTACTTGAAATGGTTTCGTAATATAGTCGGCGCCTCCTACTCGAAAAGCTTGTAATTTATCGTTCATTTCATCTAATACGCTTAAAAAAATTACCGGAATTTGTTCAGTTTCAGGTGTCGCTTTCAGTCTCCGACAAACTTCATAACCGCTCATTTCCGGCATTCTAATGTCGAGCAAAATTAAATCCGGGCGATGGGCGATCGCCACATTCAACGCCAGTTGACCGGAAATAGCTCGGTAAACTTGATAGCCCTGGGATGTTAGCAGTTTGGATAAGAACCGCAGATTGCTTGGTTGGTCATCAACCACCAATACTTTAATTTCGCTATTATCCATTTATTTTAAACTCGATCGAGTTAAATCCATTATCTTGTCGAGTCGGTAATCGGCAAGCAAATCTTTTAAAGCCTCAGCTAAAGTTGGATGACTTTCCCAGATGCGATCGACAAGTTGAATCGCCAGCTCTTCATTAACATCATTAGCTGCGTCATGGAGTTCCTTCACCCAGCTTTGAGGCATTTGAGCCAGCAGCCCTCCGAAAAATGAATCGGGTTTTTCGTTCACACAATAACGCCGTAAAGCCCCGACAGGGAGTCGGGGCAACTCTTGATAAAGATAGCGCACTCCCAAGTAGCAAGCCATCTTATCAAAAAGGATTTGTTCTTGAAAAGGTTTCCGCACAAAATCGTCGCAACCTGCGGCGATAATTTCGCCTTTTTTTTCCTCAAAAGTGCTAGCAGTCAGAGCAATAATTACAGTTCGCCACTGAGTTTGTTTCTCTTTGGCTCTAATTTGTCGGACAGCTTCAAAACCGTCCATTACTGGCATTCGCGTATCCAGCCAAATTAAATGAGGCTGCCAACTTTCCCAAAGTTCAACCGCTTGGTAGCCATTTTCCGCTTCTCGGACTTCAAAACCAATTGGTTGCAACATTTTAACCAGCAGCAGCCGATTTTCTTGATTGTCGTCAACTGCTAAAATCCGATAAATCGGTTGATCTGCTTCTAGTCCGATCGCACGCTGAAATGTCGCCACGGTTATTTCCGACGAAATAGCGGCCAATACTCGGATATTAAATTTAAAACTGGTTCCCTCACCTAAAACACTTTTTACCCAAATATCCCCGCCCATTATTTGCACGTATTTTTTAGTAATTGTCAAACCCAATCCCGTACCATCAGCCGCTTTTCTCCCCGCTTGTGTTTGCACAAAAGCATCAAATAAAGTATCAATTTCTGCTGCTGCTATGCCAATTCCAGTGTCTTCAACTTCAAACAAAATTAACAATGGATCGACGAAGGTATAGTTAAGATGACTTTCCGATTCTGCCGACTGTGGCTGGTTGCTTTCCACGCTCACGCGCAGCCAAATACGGCCCCCGTCGTGAGTGAATTTCATGGCATTTGCCAGCAGGTTAATTAAGCAAACGCGCAGCTTTTTTTCGTCAGTTTTTATATATTGGGGAACATTAGCCTCGACGGAAAATCTCAGTTGCATTTTTTTTGTTTCAGCTTTAATTTGAAACATTTCTTCGAGAGTGTCGAGGAGTTGATAAAGGTCAAAGCTGCGTTGATCTAAGCCAATTATCCCTGCTTCTATTTTCGACAAGTCTAAAACATCGTTAATTAGTTCCAGCAAATGTTGACCGCTGCGGTTAATAATTCGGAGATTTTCGAGATTTTCGTGGCCCAGCAAAGAGTCGCGGCTCATGACTTGGGTAAAACCCAGGATGGCGTTCAGGGGAGTCCGCAATTCGTGGCTCATGTTGGCAACGAATTGACTTTTTGCTAGCGATGCAGCGGCCGCTGCTTCTTCGGCTTTTTTGCGTTCTATTATTTCTTCTTGCAGTTCTTTATTGCGATCGAGCAATTGTTTTTTCAATCTCTGGATAGTCAGTTGGTGTTCGATTCGCGCTAAAACTTCTGCTACATGAAACGGTTTTGTGACATAATCAACCCCTCCCACTTGAAAGGCGGTTAGTTTGTCCAATACTTCATCTAAAGCGCTGATAAAAATCACAGGAATTTCGGATGTCTTCGGATCTTCCTTGAGCTGGGTGCAGACTTCGTAGCCGTCCATTTCCGGCATTTTGATGTCGAGCAAAATCAAATCGGGACAACCAGAGCGCGCGGCCCTGATTGCCATTTTGCCGTTAATTACGCCGCGGACTTTGTAGCCCCTATCGGACAGCGTTGCTGATAAAACTTGCAAATTTTCTGGAGTATCGTCAACAATTAATATGTTGCCTTTATTTTCTTCTATTTGATTTTTGATCATCGATCGCTATTTTTTGTTAATTTAAAATTTGTGGGAATTATCAATAGTGGTTAAATAGTCATTATAGCACTCCCTCCTCAATCAACTCCTTTTATATTTACAGAACTTATCCTAGTTAAGATTTGAGATTAGATATTGGAGATTAAAGAATTGGGAAGGACTGATGATTGGCAGGGTGTGGAGCTTGGCTACAAGTAAATTAGTCGATCGCCCGCAGGCGAGTTTACAAATAGGCGATCGACCTACACAATCAATAATCCTGAACCTGCCACTATTATCCCTTCTTCTTTCATCCTTCAACAATTTCTAAACTCCTCAATCAAATCGATAATCCGATCGCACCGGAAGTTATTCGCCAAATCGGCGATCGCGTTGCCGAAACTAGCATTAATAGGAGGAATCGACAACAACAGCCGAAAAATCTCCTCGTTATCAACCGCATCCGCCGCAGAATACAATTCATCAACCCATTCCGCAGGCATAGCTTCCAAAAATGAAGTATTCAGCGTAAAAGCCAAATCAGCCGTTTCACTTACCCTGGAAACCTCGCCGGACACCGCAGCATCAGAACTTAGCGAAGCTTCTCGATCGTAAACATAGCGGACTCCCAGATACTTAGCCATCTTTTCCAGAATCACTTGCTCCCGAAAAGGCTTCGCTACAAAATCATCGCAACCAGCAGACAAAATCAGCGATCGCTCCTCATCAAAAGCACTTGCAGTCAGAGCAATAATCACCGTTGCTTGACCTTTCAAATGCGCTTTAATCTGTTTAGTAGCTTCGTAACCGTCCATCACCGGCATCCGCATATCCATCCAAATCAAATGAGGTTCCCAACTCGACCACATTTCCACAGCTTGAACCCCATTTTCAGCTTCCTGCACCGCAAAGCCAAGGGATGTCAGCATTCTAACCAACAGCAAGCGGCTTTCCAGGCGATCGTCAACAGCTAAAATCCGGTATTCTGGCTGTCCGGGTTCCAGGCCCACCACTCGGCGAGCTGTTTGAGCCACCTGAATTTCCACTGCATTAGGGAGCGAAACTTTAACATCAAATCTAAAAATGCTGCCGCGACCGAGGGTGCTTGTTACCGTCATCTTCCCTCCCATTAACTTAACGAACTGCTGGCTGATTGGCAAGCCCAAACCGGTTCCTTCTTGAGCTTTTTTCCCGCTCTCTGTTTGCGCGAAAGGTTTAAACAAATTCTCCATTTCTTCCGCCGAAATTCCAGCACCAGTGTCTTCCACTTCAAATAGCAAACAGCAACTGTCAATTGGTTGAATCTCTCCCTCGTTTTTAGTTTTTAACAACTCATGTTTGATTCTCAAGTTGACACCACCTTCTGCCGTGAACTTAATAGCATTTCCGACTACATTTATCAAGACTTGTCGCAACTTGCTTTCGTCAGTTTCTATATATTGAGGGAGAGCTGGTGAACAATCAAAAATTAACTGCAACCCTTTTTTTTCGGCTTGCAGCTTCAGCATATTTTCAGTATTTTTTAGCATTTTGTGTAAGTCGAAGGTGCTATTATTAAGTGTCACCAGCCCGACTTCAATTTTTGACATTTGCAGAATATTGTTAATCAGAACAAGCAAATGTTCCCCGCTCTGGGTAATAATTCCTAAGTATTGCTGTTGGTCTGCATCGAGGTCTGGGTCGCGGGCAAGCAGTTGGCTGAAACCGAGAATTGCGTTGAGGGGAGTTCGCAATTCGTGGCTCATATTCGAGAGAAATTCGCTTTTTGCCCTGTTCGCTCTGTCGGCTTCTTCTTTGGCTTTTTGCAGGACTATTTCAGCTTGTTTGCGTTCGGTAATATCGCTAGCAGTGCCTGTTGTGCCGATGATGTTGCCTTCAGCGTCCATGCGCGCGATCGCCTTGGTATTTACATCAATCTTTCTACCGTCTTTTCCTAATACTATATTTTCGTACTGAAACACAGTTTTTCCCGTCAGCAAGCGCTGCTGAAGTTCCCATTTCCAGTCTATTTCTCCGGGAGCCAAGAAATCGCTAAAAGAACAGCCGAGCATTTCTTCAGGCTCGTAACCGTATATTTGTTTAACTGCTTGGTTGACAAAAGTAATGTGTCCTTGAGCATTGCAAGACCAGATAATATCTTGGGAAGTCTCAACTAAATGACGGTATTTTTCTTCGCTCTCTGCAAGGGCTATTTCTGCTAGCTTGCGTGGAGTAATGTCCATCAAAGTTGTGAATAGTTTTGTCACTTGCCCTTGTTGGTTGACAACTACTTCTCCTCTGGCTTCGATGTAGCGGATGAAGCCGGCTTCACTTATTTGTGACGGAGAATTATCCGCAACAATTTTCTGTTCCGGGCGCAGAATTCGATATTCCAAAGTGTAAGATTGCCCGCTAGCAATAGCAGTGTCGATCGTTGTTTGCCACTTTTGTCGATCGTCGGGATGCACGTATTGCAAAAACTCAGTTAGTGTTGGCGCAGGCTCGGTTGGAGCGATCCCAAAAATCCGAGATAATTCTTCCGACCAAGTAGTTGTGTTGGCCGATAAATCGCATTCCCAATTACCGACACGGGCGATTCTTTGCGCTGCTGCTAAAGAAGCCGCTATAGCTCGGAGTTTTTCTTCCGCTAATTTGCGATCGCTAATATCTTGAATCACAGAAATTACGCAGGTTTCCCCATGAATTTCAATGATTTCTGCTGACAGCAGCCCCGTTCTAACTTCCCCTGTTTTAGTGCGAAAATTAAATTCGTAATTCAGAATAATTTGTTTTTCATCTAACAGTTTAAACAACTCGGCGCGGGCTTGTATATTTTCCCAAAGATTCAACTCAAGCGCCGTGCGATCGATAATTTCTGCAGCAGAATAACCAATAGTCTGACAAAAAGCCTCATTAATTTCTAAATAACGACCGTCATTAAATCTGGTAATAGTAATCGGGTTGGGAGAAGAACGAAAAGCTTTAGCAAACTTTTCCTCAGACAAGCGCAGTTGTGCAGTCCGCTCCTCGACTAAAGTTTCCAGTTCTTGATTTAGCTTTTGGAGCTGAGCATTTTGTTGCGCTAATTGCTTCTCCCTAAAATAGCTGTTAATCGCTTCTTTTACCGTCAACTTCAAATCTTCCGACTGCCAAGGTTTCGATATGTATCGGTACAATTTAGCATATTTAATAGTATTCGCCACGGCTTCTAAGTCTGCTTGCCCCGTCAGCATAATTTTGATAGTCTTTGGCAAAATTCGGTGAATCTGCTTCAGCAATTCGTCCCCTTTGATATTCGGCATCAGATAGTCGGAAATTACTGCTACTATTTCGCAGCCCTCTGCCAGTAATTCCTCGATTAACTCTAAAGCATCTTCGCCACCTTCAGCGGTTTCTAATAAGTGTTCTTCCCCCAGGGTTTTTTTTAACTCAATTTTCAAACTTTCCAGAATTATCGGTTCGTCATCCACACAAATAATCACAGGTTTATTGTTCATATTTTTGTCAAACCAGATTTTATAGTTTCTACTAATTCTTGGCGCTCCCACGGCTTGTACAAACAACGGTGCAAGTTTGCTTGCTCTTTCACCCGTGATATTGCTACTTCGTCTGCTTGCCCGGTCAGCATAACTTTCACAATTTTAGGATATTTTTGGTGAACCATAATCAAAAAATCATCTCCTTTAATCCCTGGCATTAACCAGTCAGATACTATGACTAAAATATCACTTTCATCTTCTTTTTGAATTTCCTCCATAATTTCCAGAGCTTCATCTGCATTTTCTGCTACTTCATAGAGGTAAGCATCCCCAAATTCTTTTTTAAGTTGAATTTTCAAACTATTTAAGACCACAACTTCATCGTCAACGCACAAAATTACTGGTTTAGACATAAAACTTTACTTCTATTAAAATTGTAAAATTGGGTAATTTCCCGGTTTTTTTTATTGCTATCAAGGGATTCCTATGGGCAAGGATATAGTAAATTTTGTTTGACCAGGCACGCTTTCTACTTGCAGTCCACCTTGATGTTTCTCCAGAATTTTTTGAACTATATCTAATCCCAACCCACTGCCTTCCCCTGGAGGTTTAGTTGTAAAAAACGGCTCAAAAATTCTCGGCATAATTTCTGGGGGAATGCCGGGGCCACTGTCGGTAATACTGACTGATATTGCATTCGCTTGGTGTTTGACATCAATTTTTAACACGCCTTTGTTACCCATCGCTTGTAAAGCATTGTGAACTAAATTTGTCCAAACTTGACTGAGTTCATCAGGATAGCATAGCACAGAGGGCAAATTAGTACCATAGTTTCTGACTACTTCCACACCGTGTTTGATTTGGTACTGGTAAAGCGTTAAAACAGTATCAATACCGTCGGTAATATTAGCGATTACTTTAGAACCCGACTGGTCGTAACGAGAGTAGCTTTTCAAAGCAAAAACGATTTTAGCTGCCCTATCCGTGGCAGTAGCAATATTTTTGGTACTTTTTAGTACCGTAGCAAATTGGTAGGCGATTTGTACAATGTTTCGACTTTGGCTGTCTTTCAACAAAGGTAAAAAAGGTTCTAAATTATTGCCGATACCGATATCTAATAAAGTACAGGCAAGACTAGCGGCGTCGTCAATGTTTTCTGATTCTAATTTACCCTGCAAAAGTTTTTTTAACTGACGTTTTTCTTTACTAGATAATGTATCTGTTTCTTGGCTGGACTTGTGTAGTAAAGCAAAGAAATCCTGTCGCCTTTCCGGGGATAGTTGTTGAAAAAATATCGGCAACTGCTGCAACTGTTCCGTCCAGAAGTCGGCGATGTTCTGCACAGAAGAGCGAATCGCCCCTAAAGGAGAATTGATTTCATGAGCAACTCCGGCAATTAACTGTCCGAGGGCTGCCATTTTTTCTGATTGAATAAGTTCTTTTTGAGTCCGCTTCAGTTCTTCTAAGGTATGAGATAACTCTGCATTTTTTTGGCACAGCGCTGACTCTGCTATTTTGCGGGCGTTAATGTTGCGGGCAACCCAAATAACTGCATCTTTTGAGAACAGAGAAATGCAGGCAGAAAACCAAATTGCGCGATCGCAAAATGTTAAGCTGTAGTCAAAATTGATAGGTTGTTGTGTTTCTAAGACTTGCTGGACTAAGACCCACCAATCATCCGGGTTGTCATCGTCAAGAAAATGTTCTATAGTCAAGCTGACTATATCGAAATCAGACTCAGAAATCGCTGCCACATTCGTTGGCAAAATTTCAATGTTCCGCTGACTATCTAGCACGAGAACGATGTCTGTCATCGCTTCAAAAACGGCGCGTACTTTCCTTTCAGAAAAGTGCAATTTTTCTTCGAGCAATTTTCTACCGCTAATTTGTTGCTGCAATTCTTCGTTACTGGCTGCTAGTTGAACTGTGCGATCTAGAACCCGCTGTTCGAGTTCGGTGTTGAGGCGGCGAACTTCAGATTCAGCGGTGGTGCGGTCTTGTATTTCCTTTTTTAACTGACTGTTGGCATTAATTAATTCTAAAGTTCGCTGTTTGATTTGTTCTTCCAAATTATCATTTAAGAGTCGCAATTTTTCCTCGACTTCAGTTCTCCGCAACGCTTCTTTTTGCAATTCTTCGTTCATTTTGTTCAACTCCTGAATTTTGTCGGCGACTGTTTCCTGCAAAAGCTCGACATTTGCGTGCATTTCTACCGGATCTAAGGCCTGCAGCAGGCTAATTTCAGTCACAATTCCGGCTAAATATCCTTCCTCGTCCACCACCACCAAGCGCCGGATGCCGTGCTGCTGCATTAACTGGTGAGCCTGCCACAAGGTGGCTTTTACCTGCAACGGTATCAGCGGAAAACTCATCGCGGCGGTGACGGGAGTACGTGCGAAATCTAGCCCCGAAGCTTGGAATTTAACAATATCGCGTTCTGTAATTATGCCCACAGGTTTCTGATTTTTGTTGTCGCTGTCAGTGCAAATGACTATGCAGCTTTTTCGCTGGGTTCTCATCTGTTTTACGACTTCTAAAACTGAAGCGCTGCTTGAGGTAACTATTACTTGTGTGGTCATAATTTCTTCGGCGCGCCACATTTTTAGCAAGTCGGCCGGTTTGAGGATTTGACGGATGCTTTCGCAGGTGATAGCGCCTAGTAACTTGCCACCTTCGTCTAGGAGGGGTAAATGACGGATTCTTTTCGATCGCAATATGCTCAATACTTTGAAGATATTTCCCCCTTGATCGAGGTTCAGGGCGATCGGGTTTTCAGTCATCACCTCAGAAATTGCCACCCCTGCTAGCGGTATTTCGCTAGCAGTTATTTTCACAACATCACGTTCTGTAAAAATTCCGAGCAATTTCTGCTCAAACGCGATTAAAATACAACTGGCACTCGCCTGAGTCATGGCAGCAATTGCGACTTTCAAGGGTGTGTCTGGAGGCAGCACCGGCGGTTTGGGGTCGATCGCCTGTTCTAGCAAGCTTTGAGTATCAGAAACTGTTGGTGACATGGGCAAATCAAGGGGGATAGATGCAGGGGAAACCGCCACTTAATACCATTTTAGATTTCAGATTTTACAGTCGCGGTATCCTCACAGCAATAGAGAATTGACATCGGTCTAAAGTTGCATTTTAGTCCCGCATTGGTATGATTTTTAGTGCGATCGCGCTAAACGGCGATATGAATTGGCACGATACACGTCCTTTGGCCGATAACTGATGTTACTTCTATTTTAGCCAAATGTTTTTCCACACTTTTTTTAACAATCTCCAGTCCCAACCCGCTGCCTTCGTCGGCGGGTTTTGTGGTAAACAACGGGTCACATATTCGTGGCAAAATTACCAAGTAATTCAGTTGCCACTGACGAGCGCCGGCTCTGATTTTCTTCTCTCACCTCTAATTTTAAAATTAGGCAATTATCTATCGCTTGTAAACCATTGTGCATCAGATTTATCGAAAATTGTTTTAGTTCGTCTGGATTACACAACTATTTAGGCAGTGTAGCTTAAGATTCTCTGACAATTTCTACTCGGTGTTGTAGTCTTTTAATCAAAAATTAATGAATTTTTAAGGGGTTATTAATAGTAGCAATTACTTTTCTACCATACAGTTATATCGAGAATATTTTTGAAATTAAAAATTACTTTTGTGGCTCTCTGTGTACCAGATGATCTTCTTGGCAAGCTGTGAATAAATGGCAGAGACTATCTGACTGACTCAGCAAGTTAAGCTAATCCGCATTTAAATTGCATAGTAAAATAAATTTTTCCTCTTGTGGGGAGTAGGGGTTGGGCATCCTGCCCGCCCTCAACATACAAATTAAATGCACAACAGCTTAAGCACCCTTTGATGAAATATGTAATTGCAGTGCAAATTTATGGATTCCTTATGTTGAGCAAGCCGGATGCTCGATTCAGAAATTTCGTGTTTTATTTTTGTAAGTTCTTGTCCTGAAAAATAGGAATATTGCGAGTTTTTCCTCATAGCAGACAACTTCAAAATCAGCGTTTTTGACAAAAAATTAATAGCTTTCTCGGAACATTGGCAGAGTTTCCCTGACATGAAACTTGTCGTGAGCGATACAAGCTGCTACTTATAATATCCTGCCTCAGAGGCTGTTGGCATTGAACATCGATAACTGTAGCTATGTGTTGCAGGAACTAGCAGCCCAGAAAATCAGGGTGTCCGCAATTGTAAATAATAACCCTGCCTTTGCGCGCAAGCATTCAAGGCAGGGTTATTATTGAGTATTCCGAATTCTCAAGGGTGAAGCGAGGGCGCTGCTGCCGACTTCGGCTGCCCAGCAGTGCACTACTCGCCCAATCGAGTTATTTTAGCGCTGCGTTGGGCCAACATCAGCACTACATAAATAGTCATTACATAGCCGGCGGCCAGAATGGGAATAATTAGAGGAATATCGCGATAAATCATAATTAGAACCAAAAGTCAAGGACGAGGAGGAGCAGGACAAGTTCAAGACCTACTACATTAAGTCAGCACGCAAGACCATGCCTTGGTTCTGAAGGCTGTTTTTCCATATCAAGCCTGCGGGAACATTTAGGCGTTCCCGGTCATCAACAATGATTTACTGCTTTACAGATGCTTAAACAGCCTAAAACCATCCACTTTAGCTGCTTTGAGCTACCGTGCACATAAGATGCGCTACTCTTAACTTCTGAAAACTTTTAGCCGCGAGGAACTAAAAATCTGTACCAGAAATTTTGGCTGCGATCGACTAACAAGGCTGGCTCTACGAAACTTTTACAGGCACCTAATAGCTACCTGCCCGTCTGGCTGTACTTAATGTATAGAATTGTTTAAATCCTTAATACCCATAATAACACAGGGTTTCTGGGATTTAGAGAATTTTTGGCAAGGTCCTTAACAATTCGATACAATAGGGGCAACCCCTCTGGCAGCCGGCTACTCGCCTCTGGCAGACGGGTGACTCCCATCGGGTGGTAGATGACAAATAACTGCAGATATCCTAGATTTTTCTTTTCTATTGCAGAGAATTACCTTAAAATAAAGATATGATATGTAAAATTTTGTTACTTTACGGCTTGAGTCGGCGTATCCATGATCTCTAGCACTCTCCTATTTTCCTCGGTTGAAGAAGACCTGCGACTGTTGACAGAAAACTTAAAACAGTTAGTGGGTGCCCGTCATCCCATCTTGTACGCGGCTGCAGAATACTTATTCGGCACAAAGGGAAAACGAGTGAGACCCGCGATCGTTCTGTTGATGGCCAAGGCGACTATGCCCGATCGGGAAATCACAGAAAAACACCGCCGCCTCGCTGAAATCACGGAAATGATCCACACAGCTAGTCTCGTGCACGACGACGTGGTGGACGAGTCGGATCTGCGGCGAGGAGTGCCGACGGTTCACAGTCGGTTTAACAACCGAGTGGCAGTATTGGCGGGAGACTTTCTGTTTGCTCAATCTTCCTGGCATTTGGCAAATCTCGACAACCTGCCAGTAGTCAAACTGCTTTCAGAAGTGATTATGGATTTAGCTGAGGGGGAAATTCAACAGGGACTAAATGGATTTGACACCAGCTTGTCGATCGAAGCGTACCTCGAAAAAAGTTATTACAAAACAGCGTCTTTAATTGCCAACAGTTCCAAAGCAGCGGGCTGTTTGAGCGAGGTTTCAGCGTCCATAGCAGACGATTTGTACAACTACGGGCGAAACATTGGTTTGGCATTCCAAATAGTAGATGATATATTAGATTTCACCGCTTCAACGGAAACTTTGGGGAAACCTGCAGGCTCGGATCTCAGAAGCGGTAATCTGACAGCACCCGCACTATTTGCCCTAGAAGAAAAACCTTACTTGGAAGTTCTCATAGAACGGGAATTTGCCCAAGAAGGAGATTTAGAGCAGGCCCTGGCACTGGTAGAAGATTCTAGAGGCATAGAGCGATCGCGAGAACTAGCCACAAACCACGCACAGAAAGCAGTCGAATACTTAGCTGCGCTGCCCCATTCAGAGTCCCGCCAAGCTTTGATTGATTTGGCTGAATACGTTTTGAGTAGACTTTATTAGAGGTTAAAAAGTTACACTTTATTGGTAATGGGGAATTGGTAATGGGGAATTCCCAATGCCTAATGCCCTGTTACCAATTAATAGAAAATTGATTTGTTTAGGCAAGATCCGGCGGTGGAGCCGATCGATACTGTTGCAAGTAAACGTTAATTAAACTCTGTACTTGCTCGCGAGGGATTTCCGTCCCGACTTCCTGATTTCCGGGACTTTCAAAAAAAACAATGCTGTCAAGACCTTCGAGAGCTATCATCTGAAATAAAATGTGAGTGACAGGCAAAAGCACCGGTCTGAGGCGATCGCCCCCAGCAGCCGCAGCCTGCGACGCATCTTTAATACTGCTCCAAGCATAAATCACCCTCTTCTCCCGTCCCGGTTGCTTGAGATTGCTCAAAACCACGATCGCCCAACTTTGGTCTACCGCTTGCAGGATCGAGTATTCAAGGTGCTGTAGCTGTTGGGCAATTAACACCAGGGCCGGGGCGATCGCCTTTAAGATTTGTGGCGTCGAACCGTCGGGCGGAGCTTTTTCGATCAATGCTTGAATCTGTTGGTCTAAATCCATCAGTCAGTTCTTTGATATCTAAAATTAAAAATTTCAGGTTAGCAGGTTCGCATCCAAGTATATATTACCCCTTGGAGTTTAGCTAGTCAGACGGGAATCCCCACACGCTTGTCGCTTCGATTAGTGTGGGATGACTCGTCGCGTGAATCGAGGATTCCACATTTTCATGGTAATTAGCTCAGCAACAAAAGATTTAATCGATCAACTTCTTTTGGAGAATATTTCTTTGGCTGGTATAGCTAGAAGCACGGGTGTTTCTCAAAAATGGTTACAGGATTACGTAAATAATAAATATGCCTCACTCGAACGCAGAGTAAAGGTTAAACCTAAAAAAAGTCAGATTGAATGTTGAATGTGATGAACTGTGCCCATTTGTAGATTACCAAGAAAATAAGCAATGGGTGTGGCGCCGCAATGGATAGAGAGACCAGAGAAATTATTGGTCTTTATATTGGTGATCGTAGCGAAGAAGGAGCCAAACAATTATGGAATTCTCTACCTTCTGTATATCGACAATGTGCTGTTTGCTATACAGATTTTTGGGCTGCATATGCTTGTATTTTTCCTTCGCTACGCCCTCAGCCAGTTGGGAAAGACAGTGGAAAAACTAATCACATTGAAAGATTTAATAATACTTTGCGCCAACGTGTTTTTCGGATCGTAAGAAAAACTCTTTCATTTTCTAAAAAGTTAGAAAACCATATTGGTGCTATTTGGTATTTTATCCATCATTACAACTATGTTTTGAGCCAATAAATATCTAATCACTACATATTTATTACTACCCCGCAGCTAAACAGTTGCCATCAATGATTCTGATTTGATAATTAGCTAGTAACTTTGGTGGACTATCTCCCAGAAATTGCATCACATCAGTCATAGAGGCAGCAGTTTCTCCTAAATACTGCAAGATGGGGTGAGCCAATAGCTTGTATGCTAGTCCTACAAGGTTTCAACCATTATACCGATACCCGCAAATCGAAGAGAACGGCAACAGTCGCCGATCTAAGTTTATTCGTAAGGTTGCCAAGCTTGTCGCCAGCGACCGTTGCCGTTCAAGATTCACCAAGAATGCCTGAATAAAGAACACCTTGACAGGGCTACCCCGCTTTAGCCTATTGGTTGCCACCCGGTAAACTAGGGGATATGCTTTCACTCCTGCACTTGGAGGGAAGGACTTACCGCATGGCGGTTCACCTTCAAATGTAACCAGTTGTCACCAGTCTCATCAACTGGGCTAACCGTCTCGCAAGCTTTTTAACTTACTTTAGGTTAAACGAATCGCACACTCCGATCGGTACCGGGTTGTTGACTGCTTACTTGAGGCATGACCGGACTTCAAATGAAGTTTTTTACGTGGGAGTAGCGGGTGTGAATCCGGTAGGGAAGTGGGCTTCCCATACTAAACAACCTTATCAGGTCGCACTCGGCTAAACGAATCGCACCCGAAACAATATAATTACACAATCGCAGCCGCTTTCATCGCGAAAATGCGATCGATCGCATCTTCAACAACCTTATCAGGCGTAGAAGCACCCGAAGTCACGCCCACTACAATTTTACCATCCGGTAGCCAACCTTCAGTTACGACCAAATCTCCCCCCAAAGGCTTGTGTTCGATCCGATTTCCCGGTAAAATGCGCTCCGCACAATCAATGTGAAAAGAAGGAACAGTTTTGTCGATCGCAATTTCCTGCAAATGCGTAGTATTAGAAGAATTAAAACCACCAATCACCAGCATCAAATCCAACTTTTCCTCAACCAAACTCAACATAGCATCTTGCCGTTCCTGAGTCGCATCGCAAATAGTATTAAAACTAAGAAAATGCTCGCTCAAATTCTCCGGCCCGAACTTCCGCATCATCGTTTTTTCAAACAACTTGCCAATATTCTCTGTCTCTGTTTTGAGCATAGTAGTTTGGTTAGCAATTCCCACCCTTTCTAAATCCAGATCCGGGTCAAAACCAGCAGAATAAGCCTTACTAAACTTAGCCAGAAACTCAGCGCGATCGCCCCCATGCAAGATATAATTGCTGACATATTCAGCTTCTTGCCAATTCAACACAATCAAATACTTATCAGCAAAAGAACTCGTAGCAACAGTTTCCTCATGCTTGTACTGACCGTGAATAATCGAAGTGTAATCCTTTTTTTTGTGCTTTTCAACAGTATTCCAAACCTTAGAAACCCAAGGACAAGTAGTATCAACAATCTTGCAGCCCTTATCATTAAGCAACTGCATTTCTTGGACGCTGGCCCCAAAAGCAGGTAAAATTACCACATCGCCGATATCGACAACCGAAAAATCTTTCTGCCCCTTTTCCACAGCAATAAAACCAACTTCCATATCGCGCAAATGCTGATTGACAGACGGATTATGAATAATCTCATTAGTAATCCAAATCCGTTCGGTTGGGAAATGCTGGCGAGTCTCGTAAGCAATAGCTACAGCGCGTTCCACCCCCCAGCAAAAGCCAAAAGCCTCAGCTAGCCGGATCGTGACAGCCCCACGTTCCAGTCTGTAATTATTGTCGCGAATTTGCTGGATCAGACTGCTTTGATAAGCCGTCTGCATTACCCCAGCTACCTCAGCTTCGTGTCCGAAACCCTTGCGGTGGTAGTTTTCCGACTGTTGGAGCGATCGTTTAAAAGCTTTAGTATCCATGTGGTATTGAGTTGAAATCTAGGTTAATTACCTTTGATTTTAGAATGCCTGGGGTGCGATCGGACTTATTGGCTCAGTAGCAAACAGGGCATATGCTATTTATACGATCGACACATTGAATTGAGAGCCAAGAAAGAATGAACGCGCCTTCGCGACTCGTTAAAAAAAACTTAAAAAAAAGCGTAGAGACCCAGATACCTGCATCTCTACACGATCGAACTTATTCAAATAATCAGCTTCAAATCTTCTTCGGCGCAAAAGGAGAACTCGATTCAAACGAACTGAAACCGCCGCCAAAATCCTCACCGTAAGCTTCTTCCCCGTGCAAGTCAATATCCAAACCTTTGTCTTCAGCAGATGACGGCACTCGCAGTTCCATAAACTGTTCCAAAATTTTCAGGATCGCAAAAGTGCCGACACCCGCAAACACGTAAGTAGCTAGAACGCCTATCAACTGGGTGCCGATTTGCCCCGGATTCCCGGCAAACAGCCCGTCATTTCCGGCAAAGTTAACCGCTTTAGTGGCAAATACGCCCGTCAGAATAACGCCCACAGTTCCGCCGACGCCGTGAAGCGGGTAGGTATCCAAAGAGTCATCAAATCCAAGCTTAGCGCGCCAGCTAATGGCAAAGAAGCAACAAACCGAAGTGATCGATCCGATCAAAAGCGCTCCTACTGGCAGAACGAATCCAGCGGCAGGTGTGATGCCCACCAATCCCGCGAGGAAACCGCTAGCAATTCCCACTGCTGTCGGTTTGCCTCTGAGCACCCATTCGACAATTGTCCAAGTTAAACCGCCGACTGCTGCAGAAATCATGGTGGTGACAAAAGCCACTGTTGCTAAAGAACCAGCTCCCAAAGCGCTACCGCCGTTGAAGCCAAACCAGCCAAACCACAGCATCCCAATTCCCAACAAGACGTAGGGTACGTTGTGGGGGGTGTGGGGTTTCTTCAAGTGGTCTTTGCGGGGCCCGATTACCCAAGCTGCGACAACTGCAGAAACACCGCAACTGATGTGCACGACTGTGCCGCCGGCAAAGTCTAAAACTCCGATCGCCTCCAGCCAGCCTCTACCCCAAACCCAGTGAGCTAAAGGAGAGTAGATAAAGGTAGACCACAGCAGCACGAACCAGAAATAGGTTTTAAATGTTACCCGTTCGACGATCGCCCCGGAAATCAAGGCTGGAGTGATGATGGCGAACATCATCTGGTAAACCATGAAGACTTGGTGGGGTATTGTCGGTGCGTAGCCGCTCGGATCTGGTGTGTCCGCCGTGACGTTGTTCAAGAACATCCAGTCGAAGCCGCCGATGAAGCTTTCGATCCCTTGCCCAAACCCTTTAGCATCGAGGTTGCTGGCGGTGACATCAAAGGCCAAACTGTAGCCCCACAGCGTCCATGTGACGCCGATCAGTCCCATCATGATTAAGCTCATCATCATGGTGTTGAGGACGTTGCGCGATCGCACCAGTCCCCCGTAGAAAAACGCCAGCCCCGGTGTCATCAGCAATACCAGTGCTGAGGAAACCAACATCCAGGCCGTATCGCCGGTGTCGATCGGATTTGGCACCACCGCAGCAGTACCAGCAGCATCTTGAGCTAAGGCATTGTCCGTTAGCGGTACGCTTAACAGCCACAGCGCGATGATGCCGATCGTTAAACTTTTTTTGATCACGTTAGTTGTTGTACCTTCTCATAGCTGGTAAAAGTATAGTCATTTATAGACATGGGAGGCTTCAAGTCCCTCCCCTTTCACTTTTACTTTGAGC
>NZ_JAUBOR010000007.1:189899-212269 GCF_036700305.1 Microcoleus sp. Z1_A1 | reverse complement strand
GTCTAAATTTACGATATTTATAGCTTCAGAGGGCTTTTTCATAGTTTTGAAGGTTGCTATACTGGCACAAATTATTATACCTTAAAAAAACCTCAAATGATTGCATAGCAATCATTTGAGGTTTTGGCAATTATGAATTCCTTTGAAATTAAATCTGCTTGAATATCTGCGGAATGTGGGTTTTAGTATGGGAAAATAACGGCAGGAAGGTAATTCAGTACGAATTGCGTTTGTGGTTTGCATGGTTTGATTCTCCATTGGTTGTTTGCAAGTTGTTTAAAAGTAGAGAAGTGGGGAAAAGATGTTAGTTAATAGTCCTGGATGCACTTTTAACGGGCATAAACGAGGTTTCGGCTTCGCTCAACCACCAGGTTTTTTAGCGTTTCTGGGGGCGAAAAAGAAGTATTGCAGTGAAACAACCCAGTTTCTTGCTACCCGTGCGCCTAGGATTAGTTAACTTGGATTTAACATCCGGGTTCACCTGTATAACAAGCGCCTAATAGACTCCAAGTTTGAGGGCCAACAATGCCATCAACAGCAATCTGATTTTCCTTTTGAAATCTGATGACTGCTTCTTCGGTTTTTGGGCCGAAGAATCCATCAGTTGCGACGGGATATCCGTTTTCAACTAAGGATTGTTGGAGATAGCGCACGTTTTGATTGGCAGTGGTACTATTATTTCGTTGCAGTGTGGGCAGTGAAGAGCAAAGAGGCAATTGAGCGTAAATTGAATTTGTGGTTTGCATGGTTTGATTGGGGATTAGTGGTTTGCAAGTTGTTTGAACTTGCTATTCCCCAGTTGTAGCTGTGGGGGGAAGTGCTTTAACAGTCGCTTTTTATAGTGACGCTTATTTGGGGTAGCTCAAATGAGTGACAGCCCGCTATCAAATCCGTTTTGTATAAAATAATTGTCAAAGGTAAACAGCAGCGAATTTCCATTTTTTATCAACTTTTAGCATCTTTGCCGGAAGCCCCACACCATACCTGTAGGGCTGTTGGTGTTGGGATGGATAGGCAGATTGACGTAGGGAAAGCGAGGCAATCAATCCTGTCACGGTGTAATCGCTCTACTCTTATATAAGCTGAGTAATGGTCTTTTCTATAGAGGAGGCAAAAATACTGTATTTAAAGCTAGTTAACCATGGGATCGAAAAGGGCGATCGAGAAAATTGGTTTGGGGTTGCGACTTTAACTTAGAAGTGATATCGTAGTATCGGTAGATAGTAGACTTCCGGCTGTCAAACAACTTGAGAATTGAATCAATAACAATTTCTGTAACTATCGGGTTAAAGTCGGAAATAAACTCGTCGGCGTTGAGATTTTCTCTAAAAAATTCCTTAGCTCGATCGCACTGATAGCGCATTTCGTCAAAGCCAACAATTTTTACCACAAACGTTGTCAGGGGCGAACTCTCCAAATCGGTATTAGAAGTGCTTTTAGCCCGCCCATTTTCTAATAAATTCAATACTTCCGCTTCTAAACTAATTTTAGGTTTATAAGGTTTCTCTATTTCTGGAAAAAAGCTTTCCAGGCGCACGCAGTTAGGAACTTGAGCCGGAATTCCTCCCATCATCATCGCCAGAGAAACCTCAATCCCCAAATCCGAAGAAAGAGCTTCTAGCAGGGCTAGGGCAGCCAGTTTGCACCCCAAATAAAGCTTCGCAATTTCGAGATTGTACTTAGCAGTAGTTTCCCAGCGCTGATAGGTGCGATCGTCTGGATATCCCTCAAACTGTCGGAAAATTATTTCTGGCTTGAGATAATTCAGAAAACCTTCCATCTTCACCAAAGCAACTCGGTAGTCGCGAACCGTGTAAAAACCCCAGCATATGAGATTGTGATTGGTTTCCGGCAGTAAATTCCAGGTATTTGCCAAAAAATGGGCTGAACTATGGTGAGCAAAACTCATCACATCCCGGTTAGAGATTCGCACAGCTTTTTTGACCGTTTCCCGCATTTCCTCGTCCGTTAAACTGAGGTTAAACAGGCTATTTATTGCTTGCAAGCGCTCATAAAGACGCTGGCTTACCGTTACTCCCGCATCGGCGGCACGAAACGGAATTGTTGCTTCAATGCAGCCGGCAATTTGAAGCAATTGCTCGCGTTTGAGAAATGGTTCTAGAGCTTTTGCTGCTACGACAGCGCTGAGAAATTCGTTTTGTCCAGCCAAAGGATTGAGGACTTCGCCCGGTACAAAATTGAATACCAGCATTACCATCTCGAAGGTAGCATCCGCAGGCAGTTCAGATTTATCCCGAATTTGTAGGTGTTGGTTAACCTCTTTTGCAACAGGAGTGATGTAGTAGCTGACGTTAAAGTTAATGCTGCGATCGACTTGTAGGTAGACGGTATCGTGAAATAAAGCTGCCAAAACCTCGATCGCATCTTCATCTCCCCCCACCTCAAAAATATGTTCGGGAGTGTGAAAAAACCGCCATGGCCCCATCATCGGCTGAACAATCAGTTCGGCAATCCGAGCGAGTTCACTTGGTTCGACTTTTGCTTCCAGGCGATCGATCGCCCAAATCAGCCTGTCTAAGCACTGTAAGTAGGCTTGTTTGCTATCCATCACAGTCTTTCCCAATAACATTACTGTCAGTCGATTTTAGATTTTAGATTTTAGATTTTCTCGACAGATGAATCTGGAAGCTGGAACCTTAGTCTAAAATTGTTAGATATCCACGACTGGAGTCCACGGCTTGTATCCGTTTTTGGGCGGGTCACGTCAGCCACCCGGCTGTTAGTTTGATTTTATCCTAGATGCGCCCCGGCTGTTTTTATTTGGGATTTATGAGATTTTGGTGGAATAATTTAGCTGCAATTTAGGAAGGAAATACTAACTAAAACTCAACTTAATTTCCGGTAGCTGACCTCCCCTGTTTTCCTAGTCTAATCAGCACAAAGTATGACAAGTAAATTACATAGATAGCTAAACCAATCATCCCCAACAATCCCAAAAATTGAGGGGTTGTATTAGGGTGAAACATTTGTTTGTAGAGCCAAGGTGGGTCTAACCAAATGCGGCAAAAAGGTTCGTCAATTACCTCAATTTGCGATTTAAAAGCACAGCTTAAGAAGGGAAGTTGAGCTAGAGCGCCCAAACCGCTGTAAACAGTAATCGCCCACCGCCAAGCTGTAAAAGCCAGTTTCAGGGGCGACTGCGGTCGATCGGCAATTTCTTCGTTTAAATCCTCCCAAAACCACAGACTAGCAGGAATTAATGCCCTCCCAATCACCGACGATACAAAGCTCACAGGCAGCGCAGCCATCATCAGGTAAAGTGTAATTGCCAGCAAACTCGCCACCCGCCAATAAATAATCGACAAACGGACGATCGCCTCAGCTTTTGCCACAACAGCCCAAATCAGCACTACCAGCGGGATCGAAATTGTTAATAACACAGACAACCGATAATCCATCCAGACTAGCGGTTGAAACCAAGGCCCGGTGGCTGCCAATAAAAGACTCAACATCTTTGGGAAAATATACTCACTTATTTGTCACAAATTTTACTACAAAAATGCTAAAAAATCAGCAACCAGAACAGGGTCTTAATGTTTTAGTTACTGCTACATTTTCTAAGGTACTTGGCGCGCTTTGAAGGCTACTTGAGACACGATAGACGGCAATATGCTGGGATTAAAACTGTTTATTCCTCAAATCTCGCCTTCCCATCCCCCTAACCAAGGCGCGCCACAGCAAATTATTGTCCCCCTTGGTTCGGGGAGTGGGGAGAAGCTGCCTGATTTTAACCGTATTGGGATAGAGGGCCAATCTCGCCATTATTTCAAGGCTCAACCTCTAAAATAAAATTCTCCCGCGCCAAAAGTTAGATTTCGGCGCGGGAGGTTCGGCATAGAGCTAAATGGCTCGTTTATTCCTCGTAGATGCGGCACTCAGCAGCGTCAGGATTGTCGTCGCAAAATTTTTCAAAAGAATTCTTAGGTTTGACTTGCTTTTGGTGGGAAGCTTCTGCTTGCAGTTCTTCAACTGCGTCCCACGCCGCCGCGCATTCCCCGGAAGTTGCGCCCTTGAGGTCACAGACGGTACGAGCGCTTTCTAGTTCTTCTTCAATTTTCTCTTGGATGTTGACGGAGGGTGTTGTTGTCATAAAACTTGTTGGTAGGAAAGTGTAGGAGAATATGGTTGTCCCCGACCTATTTCTAGGTAATGTTAGCACGCGCCTTTGTTTAGTGAGCTTGTTCGGCTAACGGCACGTCCTTAACCCAAATAAAGATGTTTAACCGTTAACGACAGAGCAAGGGAGTAGCTAAGCAGTCGCTTGGTGTCATAACTCAAAAAACGTAGACTTCTAAAGTATACGGCGGGTCAACAGTGGTTTAAGTCTTAGGCTCGAAGCGAGCGTGTCTTTAGACCTGGGCCGTTGACCTTATTAAGTAAGAAAGGTTTTCTTTTTGGATGTTAGTTTGGGTGGGATTTGCTGTTTCGGTCTGGCGACTCCAGCTAATAATAGCTTGAGATGCGCTGCGGTTGCAGCAGCCCAGATAGAAACCATCCATAAGTACGATCGCAGTAGCCGTCTCTACTCCCTGCTTTACTAGCCCCTAGGCGGATTCTAGTCCACAGGCATCAATGTAGGTCGAGCCAACCTTACTTTTGATGAAAACATTACACGAGGTTGGTGTGTCAAACTGTATTGAGCTTTATCTTTTAAGATTTAGCTGAACACAGCATTTAACAGTTAACAGATTAAGGGGACTCTCATGTTAACTTATGTTAACACAAGAACGGCAATCGATGGGGAATCGATCGCCCAAGAATAGCGTCCCCCCAGTGGCCGGTTCCAGTTAGCCTAATGTATAGAAATAGTTTTATAGAGAAGTTTGCCTTATGTACACCCAAAACCAAATGCAATGGGTCAGCGCTTTATCAACCCGTCCCTCTTTGGAATCCGCCCTCAAAGAAGTTGTAGAACAAGCCGATCGCGACCTAGAAGGCCAGGCCGATTTAGCACTGATATTTATCTCGTCTGCCTTTGCCAGCGAGTATTCTCGGCTGATGCCTTTACTCCGAGAAATGCTGCCAGTACCCGCGATCCTGGGATGTGGCGGGGGAGGAGTCATCGGCACGAACCGGGGGGGCCTCACCGAAGAAGTCGAGGGATCTCCCGCAGTCAGCCTCAGTCTGGCGCGCTTGCCGGGAGTGAATGTCAGAACTTTTCATGTCGGTTCAGAAGAACTGCCCGACTTAGACAGTCCCCCGGATACTTGGGTGGATCTCTTGGGCGTGCCGGCCCAGGAAGAACCGCAGTTCATCATCTTGGCTGACCCCTTTTCCGCAAAAATTAACGATTTGCTCCAAGGGCTAGATTATGCCTATCCGGGCGCGGCGAAGGTAGGGGGACTAGCCGGGGGGGACGGTGCGGGCAGGGGCGCGGCGCTGTTTTGCGACTATCAGCTTCACCGAGAAGGGACGGTTGGGGTAGCTTTGAGCGGCAATATAGTTTTGGAAACGATCGTCGCTCAAGGCTGCAGGCCGATCGGGCATCCTTATCGGGTGACGGAAGGAGATCGCAATATTTTGCTGAAACTCGAAGAACAAACCGATGATATCGGCAGCGGGGGCATCGAGCGATCGCCCTTAGAGGCTTTGCGAGAGTTAGTTCAAACTTTGAGCGAAGAAGACCGAGAATTAGCCCAGCACTCGTTATTTGTAGGCTTAGTCAGCGATGAATTCAAGCTGAAATTAGAGCCGGGAGATTTTTTAATCCGCAATCTGTTGGGAGTAGATCCGAAAGTGGGGGCAATTGCGATCGGCGATCAAGTCCGTCCCGGACAGCGCATCCAATTTCACCTGCGGGACGCGCGCACCTCTGCAGAAGACCTAGAAATGCTGCTCGATCGCTATCAGCGGGCCGCCGAGTACAGTGGTACATCCAGCGTCGGCGCCTTGATGTTCTCTTGTCTGGGGCGCGGTGAAGGGCTTTACGGCGAATCGAACTTTGACTCCCGACTTTTTGGCCGATACCTCAAAAACATCCCCCTGGGCGGCTTTTTCTGCAACGGCGAAATCGGCCCCGTCGGCGGCAGCACATTTCTGCACGGCTACACCTCCGTATTCGGGATTTGCCGCCAAAATTCATAATTTGTCAACTGTTGACTGATGAGTGATGACTGTTGACTGATGACTGATGAGTGATGACTGATGACTGATGACTGTTAACAATCTAAAATCTAAAATCTAAAATCTAAAATCGCCTGATGACCAATAAATAAAAGCGGCAGTCGCCTGCCGCTTTTAGCTGTAACTAGATGTCTAGAAGCCTTAGAAACTAAAGGTTGTACGGAGGAGTCCGACCCAGATATCGTCGTTGTTGTTGTTGTGTTCGGGATTCAGAATCACGTAAACGCCCGGTGTCACTGAGATAAAGTCATTGACTTGGAAGCGATAGAAACCCTCTAAGTGATAAGAGGTGTTGCGATTTCTGGCGACATCACTCTCAGTAACTTTTGGCGGTACACCGAAGACAAAACCGAGGAGGTTGCCTTGCCGGCCAAAATCTCGCAGGGCCAAAGTGATAGCACCATTCTGGATCGTCGCGTCATTGCCGCCCCCCCGCAGTTGCTCAGCCTTCGTATAACCGTACCAACCGCCAATGTGAAAGCGACTGCTGGGTTTGAAGTTAACTTGCACGCCATAGTTATCTGCTTGAGTGGGTGCTTGACCGAAGGGCCGGTTAGCCAAAGAACTGCCGGTGCCACCCATGAGGCCAACATCGCCTGCGCGATTGTATTTGTGGGTGTAAGTCAGGCTCAAATTAAACGGGTTGCTAAAAAAGCCGATCTGACCCAAAGCGCTGAAAGAACCGTCGAAAACGCCCCTGCCATTTGCGGGGTTGGGAGCATCGCCCTCGGAGGCCAGATAGCCCGCAGTAGCTCGGAAGTTGCCCAAGTTGTAACTCATACTTGCGCCAGCTCCCTGCGGTCCGCGGTGTACGGCCGGGTTGCGAACTCCAAATCTGGATAGAGTGCCATTACCCGTAGCGTCACCAAAGGTACTAGTAGCAGGCGCGTCTCCAATTTCATTTAGGTCAAGTCCTCTAGGACCGACAAAGAATGTAGCGTTACCTAGCGGGAACCGATACCACACTTCATCTAGTGTGAAATTGTTGTTCTCAGCCCCATCCTGGGCTACGCGAGTCATGTTAGTACCCGTAATTGCTGAGTAGTTAGGGACGTTACCCGCTTGCAAGCGGGTTCTGAGCAAGTCTCGACCGGTGAAGCTGGTCAATAAGTTCAAGCGCACCCGGTAGCTGAAGTCGGTGACTGTTTTGTCGTCGTCGTCGTCAAGGCGGATACCCTCTCCGACAAAGGTGTCGGTGACGGCAAAAACGGCTTCTCCGAGCAGTTTGGTGGTAGTGGAGAATTGATTGGCTTCGAGTTCTGCGGTGCGAGCTTCTAGGCCGTCTACTCGTCCGCGCAGGGTAGCGAGTTCGGCTGCAAATTCTTCTTGCAGGCGTTGCAGGATGGCTAAGTCGTCTCGGGTAACTAAGTTACCTGTTGACCCAATTAGTTGGGTTATCTGGTCTAAGCAAGCGTTGACGCCGGCTGCAAATTCGTAGCGAGTCAGGGCGCGGTTGCCGCGGAAGGTGCCGTCGGGATAACCTACGATACAACTGTAGCGTTCGACTAGGGATTGCAGGGCTTGGAATGCCCAATCTGTCGGGCGCACGTCGGAGAGCTGAGTGACTGATGTCACCTGGGACATGGTTCCCGACGGTTGGGCCGGCAGTGCTTGGGGAGCAACAGGGACGATGGGGCCGCCCATTCCTCCGGGTACTGTCTGAGCAATTTCTACCTTAGTAGCTGGGGTAGTAGCTGGGGTGCTGGCGACTGCTGGCACTTCAATTTTCCCAGCAACTTCTGTCTGGCTGATTTGCTCTGCCAAGTCTGATGCTTGGGGCGAGGGTTCGGCAGTGCCTGCTGCTGCTAGGGGTTCAGTCGCTGCTGCGCTGGCCGGAGCGATTGGGGCTGCTAACTCGATGTCGCTCCCTGTTGTTTGCAGTGCTGTTTGCAGTGCTGCGGCGCTGGTTTCTGGTTCGATTGAGGCGATTTTTTCAGCGTCTGCTTCCTTAACGACCGGGGTTGGGGCCGCTTCGAGGCTGCTGTTTAAAGCCAGGTTTTCTGGGGCAGCAGGGGCTGCTGCAACTGGTTCTGCAACTATTTCTCCAACTATTTCTGCAATTTTTGACTCAGATGACTGAGCTTTAGCTAGTTGGTTGGCTTCAGGGGTTGCGGTCGCTTCTGCGGCGATCGCAGTGGCACTCATGACTGATGATAGCCCCAGAATTGCCGGGGATACTAGCAGTAAATTCCAAAAAGTTCTGTTCATTTTCCTCACACCTTCACACTCTATTCAACTCGACGAGCAGCAATTCCCAACTGCTAATTTTTGTGGTTGCTTGCCTGTTGACAATAACTGCCAAAATAGAACCTATCCATAACTGTTGATTCACAGTAGGCGTGTCTACTTCTGCTTGAACGTAGGGGCTGGGCCCTTGTACCCCCAGGCATCAATTCAGGTCAAGCCCACATTACTTTACGGTTGATTATACCATCACCTGTTAATTTCATCTCTCGATCGCCAGATTTGCTTGAGTTGCTCCCAGGGCGATCGATAACTGGTTCTACGGGTTCAACCACAATCTGCCTGTAACTGACAACTGCCCAGAGTCCTCGGTTACGCCCGACTTAACAGACAGTTATAGGTAGGATTGTGGCTGCTTGTCGCATCCCTTATACAGCTTTATCTCCTATAATGTCAAGGTTTTTAACCTAAGTTTAAACCTCGCGACCCGGCACGGGCTATTTTCCCGCCATGAGTGGGGAACTGAGACTTAAAGTCTGGTAGATTGACCCGATCCAAACCAAGGTTCAGGCTTGACCAATTTTGGTTTTTTGAGGCCCGCTGCCGTCGGGACTTGCCAGGACGATCGCCCTTTTTGAGACGGCTCGTCGGCGGATTTAATTTCCCGCTACTTTAACACAACTTTTTTGTTGTTTGAGTACGACTGAACTGGTAGTGCTTGACAATTCCCGCATCCAGGATACCCGCCACGCGATCGATCCGTCCAGAAATAAAAAACCTGTATCCGATGAAACTTGCCGAACGTATTTATCTCGCGCAAGTCAATGCTTCAATTCTAAAATCTAAAATCTAAAATCGCGCAATCGATTGACCCGCTGTTGGCGCAGGGAAAGCTCACTTGCTTGACCGATCGACTATGCCCGATATTCCTAGCGGTTTGAACGATGTTTTTGCCTAGGGACGATCGCAGGAGTTTAGTGCTAAGCTGGCTAAAATGCCAAACTCAAAAATAGAGCTGCTGTCAGAACAAAAAACCGAAACGCTGTGGGTGGGCAAGTTATACCATTTTCGATTTTCGATTTTCGATTAAAGAATTGGAAATAACTGATGACATACAAGTTGGAAACATCGGCATACACTTGCATTATTTTGGGTAACTGGTATTAGTAAAAAAGTGAGGTTTTATGGAAGATTTTGGTATTATTATTGCCTGCTGCGACCAAGATTATCTGTTTGCTAAGGGTTGCTGTGCTAGCATCCGCTATTTCCTGGGAGATGTGCCGATTTGTCTGTTGATTGACGGTACGTTTTCTGTGAGTGCTTTGGAAAAAGCCTATGGGGTGCGGGTTATCGATCGCACAACTGTTTCTGAAGAAGTTCTCAGGAAAAGAAGTTTTGGTTGGGGCAAAACTAAAATGATTGCTTTCTGGGAAAGTCCTTGGTCAAATTTTATGGTTTTGGATGCCGATACGATCGTCTGGGGCGATGTTCTCAAATTGGCTAACTTTCAAGAGTTTGATTTTATTGTAGACAAGCCTTGTTACGATTACCCGGATGCGGAGATTTCGGAATTTTTCTTTGACATTCCGGGCGTTGAGAAGCATTTCCCGAATTTTCGTTGGTCGGAATCGCGATCGAACTATTTCTGCACGGGTACTTTCTTTGCTAAGCGCGGCGTTTTTAGCTTGGAAGAATACGTAGAAATTTTAGATTTTACGGCGGCAAATCCGGGGATATTTAAGTACGGAGAAATGGGGTTTTTGAACTTTATGATTTTCCGGGCGGCCGGGGAAAATCGACTGCGGGTGCAGAATGTGGATATGCAGTTGTTGGTGCCGGATTTTGACCAAGATTTGCTGAGGAAGCAGTTTCCGGTTGAGTCAAGCGGGCCTGGGGGCGATCGCACTCAGGCGACGGTGATTCACTGGTGCGGGCCGAAGCCGACTTTATCTACTGGGAAAGTTTACTCGGAACCGATGAATTTTTGCCGCCGCAAGTGTGAGGAGGATGTTTGGAACCGCACGGGTTTGGCTGCCGAGATGTCGCTGCAAGTTGAGGATTTACAGCGATCGATCTACGTGTATAAGAATAAGTTTAAGAAGAAGTTTCGGCAGTTGGCGGGCAAGTAAGTAGGATTTTTTAACCGCAGATGTCAGCGGATGAACGGGGATGCACGCGGATTTTGGCTTACCCTTCGAGGGGTAAAGTTGGCCCGGCTGGGGGTAAAACTTGGCGGTGAACGCTTACTTTGTGGCTTTCCCGCTGAGTTTGCATTTCGACGGCGATCGCCTCAAATTCGACTTCCATGCAGCCGTAGGGAATCTCTAACTCGACACTTGCTCGCACATTTCCCAACCCGTTAGCTTTAAATTCGGTAATCCAGCGAGGCCCGTCGAGAATCAGGTAGGTTTGGCGATCGTACACCCAAACTTTCACATAAATCCGGGGCATTAATTCCGGGAGTTGCACTTGCACTTTTACAGCCTGGCCCGCGATGATTTCGGCCCGCGGCAATTCCAAAATCGGCATCGGTACTAACTCGTCTTCTGGCAAAACGTAGGGAGTTGGAGGAGTGTCTTCTGTGGCGACTATTCTGGTTTTTTGAGCAACTTGTTTCGGCTGCGGGGGTTCGTCAAAAACGACAAATTCTCTGGCTTCTGGGCTAGTAGATTTGGGATCGGAAATTGTTTCGCTGGTTTCGGGTTGCTGCTGGGTTGGGCTGCTTTCTTCCACAACGGCAATTTCGTCGCTGCTATTGGTGGCGGCTGTTGGATTTGGTGACAGGGTGGTTGCTTTCAGCCAGTCGGGGGATTCACCGTTGCTGGCTAGGGAACTCAGTCGCGACCAAAATCGACTTTCGACGTTTAAGGTTTGAAATGCCTGTTTTGTGGGTGCTGGCGCGGTTTCTGGGGCGGTTGTTTCTAATTCTGGGCTGTTTTCGGGTTTTTGGTCGATCGCTCCGATTTCGGCTGTTTGAGTGGGATTTGAGATGTCTGAGGGTTTGGTTTGTGGGTCGATCGACTCTGGGGCAGTTTGAGGCGAATCGGAGATTTCCGACAGCAATTGCGATCGGCTGCTGTCGGGGAGTTTGTTACCGAATGCGGGCAATTCTAGACCGCCTGCACTTGGGGTGTGACGCGAAGCCAGTAGAGGGGGTAGGGCTTCAGTGGTTGGGACTTCAGCAGGGGAGGGAGGGTCTAAGGATTTTTCTACTAGCTTGAGGAAGGATATATTTTTGGCGCTTCCAGACGGTTTTGAGGCTGTTGGGGAGGGTTCGGCTTGATGCTTTTCTTCGATGAAATTGTCTTTAATTTCCTCTAGAAGGTGCTCTAAACGAGCTGTAATTGTGAATAGTTTGGTGGCTAGGGTGACGCCGCCACTGCTGAGAATTGCTTCTCCTAAAATTAGGCGGCTTTTACACTCGGTTGGGATATAGGTGACGCAGGCAAAGATGCAGGGGGGAACTTGTTCTGGCATCGGCTGCTGGATTTGGGCGAGAATTTTTGAGGTTTGGGGATCGCGCAGGTAAATTTGCAGTTGTGCTGAACCGATGAGTTGTTGGAGTTCTAGCGCTTCGGATTCGGGGATGAGAGTTGCTGTTTTTTTGGTTTTTTGGGGGGGCTGGGGGTTTTGGGGAATGTCGATTTTGCCGGAAATGATTAAGGGGCGACCGAGTTGGGTGACGAAGGTTTCTCGATCGAGGTGGAGGAGGAGTTGGACGCCCGGTTTTGGTTCGGGGGTTTGGGGAATTGGGAATTGGTAGATTTTGGTTTGCTGCGGTGCCTCAGCGGCTGCTGGGATTTCGGTTGGTGCGGGGCGATCGACCGGGGAAGCGATTTGTGGGGCTGGGCGATCGACCGGGGAAGCGATTTTTGGGGCTGAGGGGGAAGCGGCGGGTTCGATTTGGTCGATCGGCGGTAGGGGTTCGGAGGTTTCCGATTCTGCGGGCAATACTTCTAACTGAACGCCGTACTGCCAAGGTTTTAGTGGTGTTGCTTTGGGATCTGGCAAGCAGGATAGTTCCCACAGTCCGGGTTTGAGCCTGGTGTAGGGAATGATCACGACTAATCCTTCGGGGTTGGTGCGGGCCGATCGGCTTTGGACTTTCCGCTGCGCCCCTTGGTCGAAGGAGGTATGGGTAACGCGAATTTCGATGTCGGTGTTGGGGTGCTGAATGCGAGCAACCACGCGGTATTTACCTTCTAGAATTTCCACGTCGGAGGTTTCTAGGGGCAACCAGGCGCGATCGCCCTCTTTCTGTAGCAAAAATTCTAATTTTTTCATCTTTCTTTCCCCTTGAAGGCTCCCGCTTGATTCGTCACAGGTTGGTGGTGGTTTGTTGAGCGACAGCTACAGATATTAAATTACTTATGTTTTATAGCCTATCACCACTGTCGGTCAAGAGGCCCACTTACCAAGGACTGCCGATTATGCTGAATGCTGCCCAATAATAGGGATGGGATAAATCTTTGCTGTCGAGTTTGGGGATGGACGGGGGCAATGGAATGTCGCCTCGCGCACTTCGCAGTTGACCGCCTTCGATCGTCACTTTGCCTTCGATCGCAGCGATTTGTGCTTGCCGCATTGCTTCAGCTTTAATGATTGGAGGGTCGTTTGGCCTGCGGATTCTTAACTGCTGGTAAAACTCTGTCATCAGGGCGAGAGTCCCCGCATCGCTGACGTACCACAGGCTGGCGAGGGCTGATTTTGCTCCCGATTGCAGCGCTAAACCGGCAAATCCGAGTTCTGCTTCTTTGTCTCCCAAGGCGGTTCTGCAGGCGCTTAATACTAATAGTTCGAGGGGCGGATTGTTCCATTTTAAATCTCTCATTTGATCGAGACCGAGTTGGGTGTCCCAAAATTGAATGTAGGAGTTATTTGGGGTTCCTGGGCGGAATTCTGCGTGGGTGGCAAGGTGGATGATTCCGTATTTTTGTTGCAGTCGCTGGGATTGCAAGTTTACTAGGGTGAAGTCTTGGTTGAGAAAGGATTGACCGGGCCACTGTCGGGCGATCGCGCCGAGTTCTAATGGAACTGCTGGCAGCGGTTCTTTGTTCGCCGTTTCTGCGAAATCTGATGCTCCCATTGCTAGGACTTGCACGTTTCTGATGTCGGTGTAATTGCTGTCTGTGAGTTTGAAGGCGGGGATGCGGGCGAGGCTGTATTTTTGGATCAGAAATTGCTGTCCGTCGTGCATTGCTGCTAGGGGTACGGTTCGCAAACCTGCGCCGACGCAGAACAGCAATGTTTCAATTTTTGCTGTTTGCAAATCTGTTTCTAGGGGTGCAACTATCCATTTGTAGAGTTGTTGGGCTGGTTCTAGATAGGTGGTGGTGTTTAGTTTTACGGGGTTGGTGATTTCGCTACCGAATTCTTGGACTACTGAGAGCAGTTTCTCTTGTTTGGCTTCGGGGACGCTGCGGAGAATGGGCGGGCGATCGGGCAATATTAAGATTAATTCTAGTTGGTCGGTGCGGGGGATAGCGTAAATTAAAGCTGGTTTTTTCTTGGTTTGAACTGCTAGACGGGAGAGAGTTTTTGATATTGCTTCGGCCGTTTTCGCACGGGTTTCAAAGTCTTGTTCAAAGTATGTTTGATACTCTTCTTCCCAGCTTTCTTCGATTCTGGTTACGGCTTCGGTGAGGTTTCCCCGATCGAGCAAATTTCTCATTTCTTGCCCGCCCGGCCCGCCCTGGTCTGTGTTTTGGGCAATTGTAGCGAGGTTCGCGGTGCTCCAGCAGAAAAATATTGCTATCACACAGTAAAAAATAGCTTTTTTAATTTTTTTCTGAGTCGTGTGTTTTTGGCGTTGCTGCTGGGATTGGTACTGCATGATTTTGGGGCGGTTAATAGCGCCGTTGGCGGCAGCAGTTGGCAGACGTTGGGATGTGGGTGGGAATTTTGACCCCCTCGCATCCAGGATACAAGCCCCCTGATTCATCCGTCCAGAAATAAAAAACCTGTATCCGAGAAACTTCCCCCCCGAATTTATCCGTGGGGTGAATGCTTCATTCAATTCTTTAATCTAAAATCTAAAATCTAAAATCTAAAATCGATTGACTGTGCTGGCGATCGCCGCACGATTATAGCATTCAAGAGCAACCGCAAATATCTACCGTAGGGTGTGGATACCAGCAGCAACAGAGGCCGCACGCCAAGAAATTGACCATTTATGTAAAAGTTTGTAAATTATGCAGGGGTTTTGCATAAACAGGACTTACGCAAAAAACTGAGATGTTGCACCATTTTCAATAATCCTTTTATGAACAGGCTTTCCGGCCTGTTCCACAAAAAATTCATCTTTTGTGGAACGGGCCGAAGAGCCCGTTCTTAAGAATGGTGCAAGATGTGAGTTTAACCGGCATTAGCTATACGGGCGTCTTTGAATTTTTGCGACACATCCGCACTTCTCAGGTTGAATCGAGTTTTGTCTTGGTATTAAGTGAGGAATACCCTGCATCGATCGCCGATATATTGAGTTACCTCAGTAGATATATTCTCTGTATTTACTTATTTTAAAATAGTTATATTTTTCGCCCCAACTTACTTAAAGCTCGACTGGTTAATTGTTTGGTCTCGGATATCTGCCAGGTTATTTCGTACAATTCGTCGAGACTGCCTTTTGCCTAAGATTTTGCATGAAAATCTCCTAGTTTTTTAGAATCATTGGCGGCGGTTGCCAAGAATTGAGCAACATAAATAAAAACACTTAATTATTTAGAGAATTTTACGCTAGGCGGGCGATCGCTTTTTCCTTCTTTTCTCCTAAATAAGTAAAGCCTTCTTGCTTTTGTTATAGATTGTGTGCGATCGAACCAGATCAAGTGCGTTAGCGCAGCCCTCGAAGAGGATCGCGATCCGATTGGGGGATGTGTCTTAGTATTTCTTCACATATCCTGATTTCGGTCTATGATATATGCCTTATGGCGTATTTGTGTTTAAAGCCCGTTACCGCGTACCGCTGATGAGTCAATCAACCAATTCACCGCTATCCCAACCAGTTTCTCGAAGAACCGCCCTCAAATTCCTCGGAGTCGGTGCCGCAGGCGGGCTGCTGGGCTACTCTCGGTTTTCCAAGCCAGAGCCCGCCGTTTTTGTGCAAGATTCTCTTGACTTGCCGCGAATGCTGAATAACCGCAAAACCGTTGCAGTTGTAGGCGCAGGCTTAGCAGGGCTCGCCTGTGCTTACGAGCTATCCCAGCGAGGTTTCGCCGTAACATTGCTCGACAAATCGCCCCAACTCGGCGGTAAAATTGCTAGTTGGCCGATACAAGTCGGGAACGAAACTTTTATGATGGAACACGGTTTCCACGGTTTTTTTCCGCAATACTACAACCTCAAAAGTGTGGTTGAAGAACTAGAAATTACCGATAACTTTATATCTTTAGAATCCTACGCCGTTCTGTTTAGAGACGGCAAATACAAACCCGAAGTTTTCCGTCCCAACCATTCAGCTTTTCCCTGGAATATAGTTGACTTGGGGATATCTTCTCCCAATCGGCTCAAGTGGGGAATCAATCTTACAAAACCCGCTCACTGGCAAGTATTTCGAGAAATCGGCGGTTTTCAAACTCAAAAAAGTTTTGCTCGCCTCGACAATATATCAGTAGCCGACTGGGTAAAAGGTGAATTTCCGCGCGGACTTTATGACTTGTATTTTCTGCCTTTTGCCAAATCCAGCCTCAACGCTCCAGACGAATTGAGCGCGGGAGAATTAATGCAATTTTTTCACTTTTACTTTTTCGGAAATCCAGAGGGTTTAGCATTCAACGGTACGCGACAAGATATGGGTACGAGTTTGGTGCAGCCTATTGCCAGAGCAATTGAAAGCAAAGGCGGCAAAGTATTGACAGATGTCGCAGTCAGTGAAATTCGCTGGGAAAACGGCAAGATTGATTCTCTGAGTTATCAGTCAGGAGACGTGCAAAGTAAAATACCTTTTTGGGTGAAGCGAAACAGGCTATTAACTGATAGCAACTCTACCGAATATTTCGGCGCTGGGGACAGCGTATTTGCCGCCGCACCGTCGGGAAAAGAGGCAATTTCTCTGAGCTGCACTCACCAAGGCTGCACAGTTCAGAAACAAAACGACGGTCAATTTCACTGTCCTTGTCACGGGGCAGTTTTTGATGCCGAAGGGCGAGTTGTCAGCGGACCTGCTCAGCGGGATTTGCCTCGATTTAAGGTAGTTGATGAAAAAGCCGATGAGGTACAGTTGGTCTCCGCCGCGACCACTTCCAAGACGCAAAATTTGGGAGAAACATTGAAGGCTGATTATTATGTTTTGGCGGCCGATGTTCCGGGGATGCAGCATTTGTTTAGTTTGGCTAGCGGTGAGGTGAATTCGCAGGTGCAGAGTCGGATCGAGAGTTTGAAAATAGCCGATCCGTTTGCGGTGGGCCGTTTTTGGTTCGATCGCGAATTTCCCTGGGAACACAGCAATTTCAGTTCGCTTTCCGGCTACAAACTGACTGACAGCATTACGCTTTACCACCGAATTCAGGATCAGTTCATAGAGTGGAATCAGAAAACTGGCGGTAGTGTTGTGGAACTGCACGCTTATTGTTACAAGGAGAAAGAATTTCCGAATCAGGAAGTTTTGCTGGCGACTTTTGAGCAAGAATTGTACGAAATTGTACCGGAATTAAAAGAGGCAAATATGCTGCACCGGGAATTGGTAAATCAAAAGAATTTCTCTGGATATCCGCCCGGTAGTTATGCAGAAAGACCAGAAACTTGCTGCGCTGTTCCCAATCTTTTGTTTGCGGGAGATTGGGTAAAAATGCCGTTTCCGTGCGGTTTAATGGAAAGGGCAGTTAGCAGCGGTTTGTTGGCAGCTAATGCTATTTTATATCAGGAGGGTTTGCAGAGGCGAGCGCTCTTGACGGTGAATCCCGAAGGCGTGTTAAAAATCTAAGGTTTGCAGTGGGGCGGGCTTTATAAATCGTCAATCATCGGCTGGTATCCTCGGTGAAACCCGCCCCCAGCCCTACCATTTTAGATTTTAGATTTTAGATTTTAGATTTGAAGAAATGGGAATGACTGATCCAATAAGGGTTTAGAGGTTTCCTACAGTTGCATTCTTTTTTTAAGATTAGTTACGGTTTGCGGGGGTGGTTTCGCTGAGGGGAAAAGGCAGAGCTTGCGAACCAAAAAAATATCTGCGTTAAGCGGGGTGGATATGCGGTTAAAATATTATTGAATGAGTATAAAGCAATAATAAATGCTAAATAGTAACTGCAAAGTTCGCAATAAATCTGTAACGTTTGATGCTTTTGCAACAGAATACGATTTCGTGACCTCGTTGCAAAACCAGAACGATTTCTTTACTAACAACCTATCTGTCAGCAAAGGTGCAGTATTAGATATTGGCTGCGGTTCGGGAATTCTTGCTTTTGAATTAGCCCAGTATTACGATAATGTTGTAGCCGTCGATTTGTCAGCAAAAATGCTAGATATAGCGCGTCAAAAACGCTCAGCACCCAACATCGAGTACATCCAAATGGATGCCAGTCAATTAGCGCTCGATCGCCAATTTGATTTAATAGTTAGTGCTGCTACTTTTCACCACCTGCCCAACCTCCCCACCACCCTCTCAACCATTAAAAAAATGTTAAATCCGCACGGCAAAGTCGTCTTTTTAGATAATATTTCGGAAGTCGAAACACCTGCTACAATAGGCTACATATTAGGTGCAGCGAGAGATTTTAATCCCGACTGTTCCACCTACGGATTTCGCAATGCTTTAAGACTATTAAAATTTAGATTGTCGCCAGGGTGGTTGAAGCATTTAGCTAGCGATAGGTATTTGTCTGAACGGAGATTTAGAAAAATTTACGGTCGTTGCTTTCCGGGCTGTTATTTTGTAAAATTGGGTTGTTTTATGGGCGTAATTTGGGAATATTTGTAATGCAAAACAACGCGATAAAATCGGTAGCTGGAAAAGGGGAAAAAACTCACATCCGCCAGTTGGGCATTAATCTCGATCGCTGGTATGCGATCGCCCGCAGCAGCGAGGTGCAAACTCAGCCGCTAGCTGCGAAAATCTGGAATCGGGCGATCGTACTTTTCCGCGACAGTGCAGGCAAAATCAACGCTTTAGAAGATAGATGTCCGCACCGACAAGTTAAACTCAGCCACGGCAAAGTTAAAGGCGATTTAATCGAATGCGCTTACCACGGATGGCGGTTAAATGCAAGGGGAGAATGTGCCGAAGTCGATTATTTAGCAGAAAATCAAAAGCTACCTAACTGCAAAATTCGCTCCTATCTAGTCAAGGAAAAAAACGGTTTTATCTGGCTGTTTCCCGGCGACGAAACCCAAGCAGAAAAAACTCATTTACTGGATTTGCCAGAGTGGGAACATCTCAATTATATTGCCACTGTTTCAGTCATCGACTGTCAGGCACACTATTCATTTTTAATTGAAAACTTGATGGATATGTACCACGGGCACTTGCACGATGATTGGCAAGCTTGGGCAAATCCAGTGTTAGATACTTTAGAAGAAAACGAGCATCAAGTAACTGCTCGCTATCAGGCACAAAGTTATTACAAAATAGATAAAATTTGGTCAATTTCTCAGTTATTTTTTAAGTCTTTGCGCCGACTGCACCCGGAACCGCTAGAGGTGAGTTATGTTTACCCGCACTGGGTTTCAACTTTGGGAAGCGACTTTAAGATTTACTGCTTGGTTTGTCCGGTGAGCGAAACAGCAACTCGCGCTTATTTAATTCATTTTACCTCATTAAATGCGTTTTGGCGGCTGCACAAATTGCCTGTTTGGTTTCGCAGGTTTATCAAAGATAGTTGCTTCGGCGCGGCTCAAAAGTTATTAGATGGTTTGGTGCGGCAGGATGTGTTAATGATTGAAGAAGAACAGCAGGCTTTTTTGCAGAATTCAGAAAGAAAAAGTTATGAATTAAATCGGGCTTTAGCCAGCGTGCAAAAGTTGATAAGAAGTCAGGGGGAAAATGGGTAATTCAGCCGCAGATTGAAGCCTACAGCGGGACGAATGAAACCAGCCTGCACAAGCTAAGTTGAGAGTTCGCCTTTCCAAGCTTGAGCATGGTATTCTAGCAGCAAGGAAAATTGACTTTCGGGAAGCAATTACCAACCACACCTAACACAGGAACCAAGCATGAACCGTGTCAGCATCAAGGGTGAGGAACACCCCATTAGGAAAATCTTTAGCGATGACTTTATGTTTACCATTCCCCTCTACCAGCGTCCCTATGCTTGGACAAATGAGCAAGCTGGGGAACTGCTGGAAGACCTGCTAACATCATTGGGAGATGGTAACGACACGATTGATCAACTCAACCCGTACTTTCTAGGCAGCATTGTTTTGATCAAATCTGGGCCGCCAGAGGCTGAAATTGTAGATGGTCAGCAACGTCTAACAACTCTCACCATACTACTAGCTGCTCTCAGGGAATCATTGCCAACACAACACGCCAATGACTTGACCACTTATCTATACCAAAGAGGCAGCTTAATCGCGGGTATAGATAATCGTTACCGTCTGACTTTGCGCGAGCGAGATGCAGAATTTTTCAAGGAATATATTCAAAATGAAGGTGGTATTAACAAGCTCCAAAAATTAAACAATGCTGAGCTGATGGATACTCAGAAGCTTATTAAAGAAAATGCACATTTATTCTTGCAACGTTTGCAGACTATCGCTGAATCCCACCGTATACGTCTTGCCCAGTTCATCATTACCCAGTGCTTCTTGGTAGTGGTTTCTACGCCTGACTTTGACTCTGCTTATCGGATATTTTCTGTGTTGAACAACAGGGGATTGGATCTCTCCATAACTGATATCTTGAAAGCGGACATTATTGGAAAAATACCCGAAAGCCAACAAGAAAAATATACTAAAAAGTGGGAAGATACCGAGGAGGAGCTGGGACGCGAGTTATTCAAAGACTTGTTTTCTCATATTCGGATGATTAAAGAAAAGAAAAAACTTAGCAAGAGTATCCTTAAAGAGTTTCAGGAAAACATCAATCCTGCGGCAGGGTCTCAGCAATTCATTGATGAAATTTTAGCTCCTTATGCTAAGGCTTTTTCGGAAATTCACAACTCAACCTATGAAAGCGAGCGGCGTGCCGAGGAAATTAATCAACTATTTAAATGGTTAAACAAAATTGAGAATGTTGACTGGATACCGCCTGCCATTTTCTACCTATCGCGTAACCGTAATAACCCCGATAATTTGGTGCGTTTTTTTACAGATTTAGACCGCCTTGCGGCAGGTTTAATGATTGTCCGCGCCAATATTAATAAACGGATTGAACGTTACAGCAGATTGCTTACTGCTATTGAACAAGAGGAAGATTTATTCAATTCCAATTCACCGCTCCAGTTTACTCCTGAAGAGTCAAACAATATCCTTAGAGTCCTCGATAGTGACCTTTACCTAATCCAAAAAATTCGTCTTTATGTTTTGCTGCGCTTAGATGCTGCCCTGTCAGAAGGTGAAGCATCTTACAACTTCTCCAAAATTACTGTCGAGCACGTACTTCCCCAAAATCCAGGGGCTAATAGTGAGTGGATGAATTGGTTTCCTAGTCAGGAAGAGCGCGATCAATATGTACATCGTCTTGGCAACTTAGTTTTACTATCTGGTGCGAAAAACACTCAGGCAAAAAATTATGATTTTGATGTGAAAAAGCAGAAGTATTTCACTACTAAAACGGGCGTTTCACCCTGTGTGCTTACTACCCAAGTGCTGCGGGAACAGGAATGGACGCCAGAAGTAATCGCTCGACGGCAGAAAGAGCTGATTAATGTTCTCAAGAATCTTTGGCGCTTATAGGATAATTGAATTTGATATCAAATCGCTCTTATCTGTCCATCAGCACAAAACCATCTGCGTCCATCTGCGGTAAAAAAATCTAAATTCCGCCAGCACAAACTTTACTTTTTAGCCCGCTGCTGCTGGTAAACGCTGACAACTTTATCGGCATAAGTAGCAGTGGCGCCACTTTTGCAAGCTGCGGATTCGCCAGTCATCCACCAGCAAGCGGCGCGGCGTACAGCGGCTGTTTCATTGTTGCTGCTAGCTTTGTATTCGTCGCGCAGCAAATCGCCCACGATACAGGTAACAATTGATTTGGCTTTTGTCGCGTCAGCCTCAAATTGTTGCGGTGTTAAATCTTGTTTGGTACAGAATTTTGCCCAGCGGGAAATATTGTTCGGTAAAACTTGCCACTGACTGTACATTCCGTCATTTGCGGCTTGTGGCGGGGCGGCTTGTCGCAGCGCTTCTACGAGGGCGGAAACTTGCGCGTCGGTGACTGATTGCGCTGCTGCTGGAAGTGCTTGCAATCCGAGGCTAATTATCAGGCTGCCGAATAGTAGATTGGTTTTTGCGATCGATTTAAAATTCATTCACAATGCCCTGTTTGATTTAAAGTTTGTTTCCTCAAACAAGGTTTACTATTTTGTCGATCGAATACCTCTGTCTTAAGTATGATTTGCTTGTAGAATGGACTGTCGATCGCGCTTACGAGAGAAATTGCCGATCGACTGCGATAAAATTATGGAAGTACAACCAGCGAAATTCAATGAAAATGCCTACCAGCGATAGCTACCGCGAGTCCCTAATTGAATCTCTCAAAGATGCCGAACACGCTGGTGGTTTTATCGGGGCTATCTTAGAAGAAAAAGACCCTGAACCCGCACTCCTGAGAAATGCCATCAGAAAGGTAATTGAGGCTAAAATCAGGATGAATGCTCTTTCTGATTCAGCAAAAGAACATCACGAAAAACTCGATAATATCCTGACTGAAAGCGGCGGTTTGGAAATTTACTGTTTGGTAGAATTGCTCGAAGCATTAGGATTTAAACTAGAAATTACTGTCGCAGATACTGAGTTGCCCGCTGACTCGAAATCAACGGATTTTGGGGAATCAGAATTATCCCCCGAACCAGCTAATTTCTAGCTGATTGTAGCCTTATTTCGATCGCAGTAAAGGTTAATCTAGATTATCGGTTGTGTGGGGGCGGGTTTATATAAATTGTTTGCGGGTATTA